>JANPJI010000361.1:0-2049 GCA_031425425.1 Rubricoccaceae bacterium | reverse complement strand
CTCACGAGGCGCTCGACGTGATCGGTGAAGACGCCCACGCGTTCGTGCCCGAAGAAGAGCCCCCCGTGCACCTCCCCCGTGCGCGAGATCACGGGGACGGCGAGGTAGCTCCGGACGGGGAGGTGCCCCTCCGGCATCCCGTGGTAGGGCGCGTGCTTCCCGTACCGCGGGTCGGCCGTGATGTCGTCCGAGCGGACGACGCCCTCGCCGCGGAACGTGGGGCCGAAGACGTGGGTGTTCCGGGGCATCGGGAACCGCTCGAACGCCTCGCGGGGCACGCCGGACAGCGTGTAGAGCGTGTACGACTCTCCGGCCTCGCCGTGGACGTTGTAGAAGAAGGCCCCGAACTGGGCACCGGTCAGCTTCGTCGTGGCGTCGGTCGCGCGCTGCACGAGCGTGGCGAGGTCGAGCTCGCCCGCGAGCGCCGTGTTGATCTCGTTGAGGGCCACGAGCGCTTCTTGCTGCTCGCGGAGGGCCGCCTCCTGCCCCTTCCGCTCGGTCACGTCCGCGACGACGCCGACCAGGTGGAGCGGGGCCCCGCCCTCGTCGTACGTGAACCGCCCGCGCGCCTCGATCCACCGCTCGCCACCGCCCGCCGGGACGATCCGGAACTCGACCTCGTAGGCCGGCTCGCCTGCCTCCGACCGAGCGAGCGCCTGCTCGACGGGGGCCCGGTCGTCCGGGTGGATGTGGGAGAGCCACATCTTGAGGCCGGGCTCGACCTCGCCGGGAGCGTACCCGTAGAGGGCGTACATCCGGTCCGACCAGACGACGCGGCCCTCGGGCACGAACCACTCCCACGTGGCCAGGCGGGCCGCATCGAGGGCGAGGGCCAGGTGGGCCTCCCGCTCGCGTTGCGCTTGCTCGGCCGTTGGACGGGGGCCCCGCCGGGTGGGATCGGACATGACGGGCCGGGACGCTCGTGACGGGCGGCGAGTATACCGCGGGGTCGGACCTCATCCGCCGACGGTCGGCCAGACGGACGTTCTGTAAGCGCTTACATTCGCCCGCTGCTCCCGCTCTGCCATGCGCCCGCTCTTCCTGCTCCTCCCTGCCGTCGCCCTTGCGGCCTCCGCCTCGGCGCAGCCGCGGGCCGTGACGTTCCGGGTCGACGTGAGCTATCAGATCGAGCGGGGCCTCTTCGACCCGGCCTCCGAGTCCGTCGACGTGGCCGGCACGTTCAACAACTGGGGCGCCTCCCCGGGGACGCCGCTCGCGGACCCCGACGGGGACGGCGTGTACGAGGCGACCGTCGGCGGCTTCGCCGTGGGCCAGACCGCCGAGTTCAAGTTCCGCTACAACGGGCGGTGGGACGGCCGCGAGGAGTTCCCGGGCGGGGGCCCCAACCGGCGCTATACGGTGGTGGCGGGGGCCAACGTGGTCTCCGTGTGGTACAACGACGAGCCGCCGCCCACTGGCCCGCCCGTCGCCGCGTTCTCGGCCGCCCCGCAGTCGCTCTCCGAGGGCGGCGTCGCCACCTTCACGGACCGTTCGGGCGGGCTCGTCACCGGCTGGTCGTGGACGTTCGAGGGCGGCCTGCCGGAGACGTCGACGGAGCGCCACCCGGCCGTCCGGTACACCCAGGCCGGCACGTACGACGTCGCCCTCGTGGTGACCGGGCCCGAAGGGGCCGACACGCTCGCCGTGCCCGACTACGTCGCCGTCCGGCCCCGCCCCGAGGGCGCCCTGTCGTGGTGGAACGACGCCGTCTTCTACGAGGTGTTCGTCCGGAGCTTCTCCGACAGCGACGGCGACGGCATCGGCGACCTCGACGGGCTCACGGCCCGGCTCGACTACCTCAACGACGGCGACCCGGCCACGACCGACGACCTCGGCGTGACCGGTCTCTGGCTCATGCCCGTCAGCCCGTCGCCGAGCTACCACGGCTACGACGTCACCGACTACGAGGCGATCGAGCCGGACTACGGCTCGCTCGCGGACTTCCGCCGGTTCCTCGACGCGGCCCACGCCCGGGGCATCCGGGTCGTGATCGACTTCGTGATGAACCACAGCTCGGACCGCCACCCGTGGTTCCAGGCCGCCCTCCGC
>JANPJI010000360.1:0-8255 GCA_031425425.1 Rubricoccaceae bacterium | reverse complement strand
GGCGCGTCGAGATCGGGTGGACGTGGGTCGGCGCGCCGTGGCAGCGAACGGGAGTTAACACCGAGGCGAAGCTGCTCCTGCTGCGGCACGCGTTCGAGACGCTCGGCGCTCGGCGGGTCGAGCTGAAGACGGACACGCTCAACGGGACGTCGCGGGCGGCGATCGCACGCCTCGGCGCGGTCGAAGAGGGGACGCTACGGCAGCACGTGGTCCGGTCAGACGGGACGTCGCGGGACACGGTCTACTTCAGCATCGTCGCCGACGAGTGGCCGGCGGTCGAGGCGCGGCTGACGGCGCGCCTCGGCGCGCGGGATGCTCTGTGACCGGCGGCTGCATCCTGTCCCGCAATGCGGCGTAGGATCGCTTTCTCAACCTGCACGCGCATGTCCGCACGATCCAGCGCCGCCGGGGGCGGCATCGGCCTCGGGACGGTCGTCGCCGCCGTCCTCTCGTGGAGCGCCAACCATTCGGTGCTGTGGCTCATCGTCCACGGCTTCCTGGGGTGGTTCTACGTCCTCTACTACCTCTTCTTCCGGTAGCCCGCGCTGCCGGTGCGCCCGCCGCCGCTCTACCGCCGCCGCAGCGCCGCGAGGGCACAGAGCGCTGCGCCGAGGCCGAGCGCGACCGCAAGCCCGCCGTCGCCGTGGACGCGCGCCGCGTAGCCGACGGCCGCGGACCCGACCGACAGCACCGCCCACACGACGCCCCGCGCCGCCATGACGATGCGCGCCGCCTCGACGCCCAGGCGCGCCTCGACGTCCGGCACGCGCACGGGTACCTCGCCGCGGTCGACGCGCTCGACGACGCGCGCGGCCGTCTCGGGAAGAGCGAGCAGACGCTGGAGGCCGGCCAGGAAGCGGTCGCCGACGGCGGCGAACACGTCCGGGGCCGCGCCGCGGGCGAGCGGCTCCACGAACGGCGCGATGACGCGGAGCGGGTTCAGGCCCGGCGCGAGCGCCGCCCCGAGGCCGAGCAGCAGCAGGGCCGTCCGCTCCATCAGGATCCAGTCCTTCGGGACCCGGTAGGCCCCGGCGAGGTCGCGGACCGACACGCCGGCCTCGCGCATCTGCCCGAAGGCGTCGGCCTGGGCCTGGAGGGCGAAGCCGAGCGTGAGATCGTCGAAGCGGAGGCTCAGCGGGTTGATGCCGTCCAGCACGCGCGCGTGGACGCCCTCGACGAATGCGGCGACGGCCTCGGCGGCGGCCCCCTGCCCGGTCGGCTCGAAGCCCATCGTGAGCAGCGCCCCGGTCACGCGCGAGGCGTCACGGGCGAGCACGGCCGCGATCATCTCGGCCAGCCCGCGTCGCATCTCGGGCGTGAGCCGGGCGACGGCCCCGAAGTCCAGAAAGACGAGCGTGCCGTCCGGCCGGACGAGCAGGTTGCCGGGGTGCGGGTCGGCGTGGTAGAGGCCGTCGCGGAAGATCATCTGGCCGTAGGCCGCGAGGATGCGCTCGGCGAGGGCAGTCCGGTCGATGCCCACCGCGTCGAGCGCGGCGAGGTCGCCGGCCCGGGTCCCGTCCATCCACGTCGTCGTGAGGACGCGCCGCGCGGAGCGGTCCGGGATCGCCTCAGGGAAGGCCACGTCCCGGCGTCCGGCGAAGTGGGCGGCGACGGCGGCGAGGTTGCGGGCCTCCTGCGTGAAGTCGAGTTCCTCGGCGATGACGGCCTCGATCTGGCGCATCTGCTCGCGGAGGCCGCGGATGCCGAACACGCGCCCGACGACGCGCAGGATGGTCTGGATGGCTCGCAGGTCGAGCGCCGCGATGGCCTCGATGTCCGAATGCTGCACCTTCACGGCCACGGCGCGGCCGTCGGGGAGGGTGGCGCGGTGGACCTGCGCGAGCGAGGCGCTGGCGACGGGCGCGCGCTCGAACGTGGCGAAGAGGGCGTCGGGCTCGGCCCCGAGTTCTTCGACGATGCGGGCGCGGACGGCCTCGTACGGGCCGGCGGGCACCTGGTCCTGCAAGCCCTCCAATTCGACGCGGAAACCGTCCGGCAGGAACGTCGTGAGAACGCTCGCGAGCTGGCCGGCCTTGACGAACAGGCCGCGCAGGCGCAGGATGGCGCGGCGCAGGCGGCGGCCGTTGCGCGCGTGCAGCGCCGGACGGCGGCGGTCCGCCCACGCGCGCCCGAGCACGAGCGCCGCAGCGCGGAAGGCGGCGTAGCTCAGCGCGATGCGAAGGGCCGCGCCGTAGGCCCGCACGAGGCGGAAGCGCCGCCGCGCCGGCCGGGCGGTCGGGATCGGCGGCGCGGCGGGAGCCGCGGGGCGAGGCACGGGCACCCGCACGGGCGGGGGCGCGACGGTCTGGGCGAGCATCGGTTCGGGCGGGGACCGGGCGCGTACGGCGCGACGGCGCACGGGGGTTCGAGGCGTCTCGGTGGAGACGCTCTCGCGTGTGGCGTCTGGTGCGGAACGAGGTGCAGGACGTGTAGATTCTGACGGCCATGCCTCGTGGCTGACTCGTTCCTGGAAAACCGTGAGGCATGCTTCTCGCCGGAGTACTGATTCTGTAGACCTCCGACTGCCTGTGCCTTTCCCGCTCGAACTCTGGCTGGTCCACCCCGAGTCCGAGGCGTGCGAGGCGTTCCGTCACCGGTTCGACGGCCTCCCGGACGTGCGCGTGGAGGAGACCCGGTTCGAGGAGGTGGGACCCCACGACTGCTTCGTCACGGCCGGGAACGCGTTCGGGATCATGACCGCCGGGATCGACGCGGCCGTCGTCGCCTTCCACGGGGAGTCGCTGATGGCGCGGGTCCAGCGCCGGATCGTCGACGAATACCTCGGCGAACAGCCAGTTGGAACCTGCTTCGTCGAGCCGACCGGGACGCCGGGGTACCCGTTCGTCGCCCACGCACCGACGATGCGAATGCCCGGGCCGATCACCGGGACGGACGCGGTATACCGTGCGGCGTGGTCGGCCCTGCTCGCGGTGTACCGGCACAATGGGTCCGTCCGTCGCGGGCTGTCGGACGAGCCTGAGATCCGCACGGTCGCCATGCCAGCTCTCGGGACGGGGTTCGGCAGCGTCGGCTTCTCGGAAGCGGCTCGCCAGATGGCCGCCGCGTACCGGGCCTACCTCGACCCACCCCACCGCCTCGACTGGGACGTCGCCATGGCACGGCACAAGCTTGTGGCGTTCGACGGAAGGGACCGGACCGTACGCTAGAAGTTGGAGGACTCGACGCGGCGTCGGACAGCACGCGAGCGACGTGCCGCCTTCTATCTTCGTGGACCCTGCGCTCGATGACCTCCATACCCGGCCTGGAGTCTCCCGTTACAGCATCCGAGTACGCCGACCGCTACGGGGTTGCCGCCGCCATCGTGGTCGCGCGAATCCGGGAGGGCACGCTGAGTGGGGCGAAGCACGGCGGCGTGTGGTACGCCGAGGACGTTCCTCCGGTCGTCCTGCCGTCCGTCCCCGCTGCCGTCCGAGCGGAGGACCGGCTACAGGAGCAGACACGCCGCCCCGCGCCGGTTCGGAAGGTGATCCGGTACACGAGTTGGCCGTACGTCTACTCCATCATGGGCCTCCTCGCCGTGGCCCTCGCGGCCGACGGCGTCTCGTTCCTAGTCAGCCACGACCTGGCCGACCTCCGAGGCTCCGGCACGCGAATTCTCGTGCTCGTGGCGCTCCGGGCGCAGCACCGGTGGGCTCGCCGCGCCGTCCTCTACTGGGCGGCGAGCCTCGTGCTGGGCGGCGGGGCCGGGCTGGCGCTGGTCTTGCCGGCGGGCGAGGCCGGAGTGCCGGTGTGGGGACCGGCCCTGTTCGGCGTCTCGCTCGTGGCCGGCCTGTTTTACCTCGTCACGGCGCACCGCTACATCAAGGTCGAGGCACCGGCCGACGCGGACACCCCAGCGACGCTGGACGACATCGCCCGCGAGGCGCGTCTGGACTGACCCGCGCTCCGACGGCCGGGCGCTACACGCGCGTCAGGCGGCCGTCGGCGTCGCGGGCGTAGGGGACCCATGCGAGGGCCATCTCGGTGATGAGCATGTCGGTCTGCTTCGCCGCGACGGCGACCGCTTCGAGCGGGGCCGTCTCGGGGGCGAACGAGATCTCGACCGACTCCATCTCGCGCGCGAGCTCGGCGTCGAGGCTCGCATATTCGGCGGCGAGGGCGTCGCGCGTCTCGCCGGCCCGGCGGACGTCCGACATCTCCTTCGAGGCGCGCCCGGCCGAGCGCGCAGCGGTGCTGATGCCGCTCAGCGACGACCGGCCGCGGCCGAGGAAGGCCCCGAGCAGGGACGTCCCGATGCGGACGACGGTGTCCATCTTGCGCTGGCTCGCCTGGGCCGCCTCGCGGTCGACGGCCGTCTCGGCGGCCTTCATCTGTTTCTGGAGGGAGTCGAGGCGCGCGCCGTAGCGCTCGCGGAGGGCGTCCTTCTGGGCGTCGCGGGCCTCGCGGGCGAGTTGGGCGAGGCGGATCCGGAAGGCGCGCTCGTCCTCGCCCGGCGCGCTCGTCGCCTTGAGCGCGGGCGCGGCGAGCAGCCGGAGCGGGCGCTCGGCCTGGAGCCACCGCTTGAGGTCCGCCTCGAACGACCCGAACCGCGCCGCGACGGCAGGCGGGAGCGGCGCGAAGGCAGCTCCGTCGGCCGGGGTCGCGGCGGCCTCGGGGCGCTGCGGGAGCGCCTCGGCGGCGTCCCACTGCGGCGCGTCCGTGGCCTCGGCGAGCAGGACGAGGCGCTCGGTGTGGTCCACGGGCGGGCTCGCGCGGCGGTACGCCACCTCGGCGCGGGCGAGCAGGTGGGGGACGTAGAGGTCCGCCGGCGCTCCGGCGAGGACGACCTGCGGAAGGGTGGGGAGGTCGGGGCGGGCGCTGCCGGGCATCGGCAGCACCGCGGCGGTAGCTAGGTCGGGCGTCGCGGCGGTAGCCAATGCGGGCGTAGCGGTGGGCGCAGCCTCGGCGGATGCACGGTGCGGGGCCATGAGCGCGCCGATCTGGTCCCGCGTGAGCGGCCCCGCGAGAAAGCTCATCGTCCACCGCGTCGCGAGGACGATCGGGGCCGGCTCGTGGACGTTGTGGAGCAGGAAGCGGCGCTTGCCGAGGCCCGACAGGATGCGGTCCACGTCGGCGCGGTCGAAGCTGCCCGTGGCGGCCCCTTCGAGGCCGTCGAGGAGGCGCTGCTTGTCCTGGTCCGTCTGGAGCCGCCCGACGAACCACGTGCCGCAGTTCGAGAGCGCCTTGTAGTCCATGTCGACCGGGTTCTGGGTCGCGAGGACGACGCCGAGGCCGAAGGCGCGGGCCTGCTTGAGGAGCGTCAGCAGGAGCGCCTTGCTGGGCGGGCTGGCGGTCGGCGGGAGGTAGCCGAAGATCTCGTCCATGTAGAGCACGGCGCGGAGCGAGCCCGTGCCGGGCTGGCGGCGCATCCACGCGAGGACCTCGCCGAGGAGCTTGGTCACGAAGAACATGCGCTCGTCGTCGCCGAGGTGCGCGATGGACATCACCGAGACCTGCGGGCGGCCCGTCGGGCCGAAGAAGAGCCGGTCGGCGTCGAGCGGCGGCCCCTGAGTCCACGCGGCGAAGGCCGGCGAGGCGACGAGTCCGTTCAGCTTCATCGCGAGCGCCTTGCGGTCGCGCTCGGGGAAGAAGTCGTCCACGGACATCACGCCGAGCGTGGCGAACGGCGGCCGCAGCAGCGCCCCGATGAGGTCTGCGACGGCGAGCCTCCGCCCGGCGGCCCACGCCTCCGTGAGGACCTGCGAGAGGAAGACCGTCTCGGCGGCGGAGGGCTCCGCGGCGACGCCGAGCAGCGACAGCAGCCCGCCGACGGTGGCGGCCGTGCGCTCGCGGAAAGCCTCGGACGTGGGGACCTCCTGCGGTGGCGCGAGCGAGCCGAGGACCGACACGGGCAGCCCGGCGTCTGACCCCGGCGTGTAGACGCGCACGTCGGCGGCGGCCTGGAGGCGGGCGATGCGGTCCGCCGGCTGGTCCCACTCGGCGAGGCCGGCGCGCCACGCCGCGGCCGTCGTCTCGGCGAGGGCGTCCGCCGTGACGCCCGCGCGCGTCGCCACCGAGGCGTCAACGTACGGCCGGACGTCCTCGGGCCGGAGGGCGGGGAACTGGAGGGCCAAGTTGGCGAGGTCGCCCTTGGGATCGATCGCGATGACGGGGATGCCGTCGAGGGCGGCCTCTTCGAGGAGCCCCACGCCGAGGCCGGTCTTGCCCGAGCCCGTCATGCCGACGATGAACGCGTGCGTCGTGAGGTCGGTGGCATCGTAGAGCGCGGGCACGGCGGCGACCTCGCCCGTGGCGGTGTCCACGGGCCGGCCGAGGTAGAACACGCCGAGGCCTTCGTACGGAGCGGACATCGCGGAGCGGGGAGGGGTGCCCGAGTCTACCACGCCGCCCCCGATCCGCCGCAGCGGCTCAGCGCGCGCCCAGGAAGCGGACGAGCGCCTCGACCTCGGGCGTCGGTGCCTGCGTCTGCCACGTGAACCGCGCGTCGCCGACGACCAGCTCGGCGAGGGGTCCGTCGGCCGCCCACGTGCCTCCCGAGACGGGCGGGCCGAGCGCCGCGGCGAGGCGGATCAGCTCGGCATGGTCGCGCCGCGAGAGGCGGCCCGCGCGCCGGCCGTGGGTGACGTAGCCGCCGGCTTCGGCCTGGAACGTCCCGTCGGGCTCGACGGCGATCTCCGAGGCCGCGTCGTACTCCCCGGTCCGGCGGTACACGACGCGCGGCGCGGCCCGCCGTTCACGGCCGGACACGAACAGACCGTCGGCGCGGGGACGGACGGTCATTCGCGCCCGCGCCCGCGGATGAGCGGCTGCAGCAGCGTCGTGAGATGTCGCTCGACCGCGTCGAGGCGGAGCGGGTCGCTCCCGACCGCTCCGGGGGCCGTCCGGTTGTACCAGAGCACCTCCGCCGTGTTGGCGTCCACGACCAGCAGTTCCAGCACGAGGCCTTTCTGCGACCGCACGGCGAACCCCCCGAGCAGGATGGCCGAAGCGACTGCGACGGCCGCGTCCCGCGCCGTGGCACCGCCGGTGGACCCGTAGGCCGTGCCGCGGACGAACAGCAGGTGGTCCGTGTCGGCGAGGTCCGCGAAGCGTCCCACCTCGGGGTCGACGCGCTGCGTGATGGGAACGCGCCGCGCGGCGCGGATGGAGTCCGCCCGGCTGCCCGCGTTCTCTCGCGCGCGCGTGAGTTCGAGCGCGAGTTCAGGCTGAGCCGCGAGCAGGCTGTCGGTCAGCCCCAGGGCTCCGGGGCGGATCTCCGTCTGCGCGAGCACGTTTTCGAGCGCCTGCAGCAGAACGGCCTCGACCTCCTGGTTGCGCTCGGGGCGCGCCTCGGTGAGGGTCGCCGTGCGGACGAAGTACTGGACCTCCGGCGGCATCAGGCCAAGGTCGCGGATGGCCTCGCGGTCGAAGGAGGCGCTGGTCCGGATGGTGGTGGTGCAGCCGGACGCGACCAGCACGAGCAGGATGAGAAGGGCGGGACAGGCGCGGAGGCGCGGGAGTCGGTCGAGGAGGCGCATGGGCGAGGGTGTAAGCCGTCAGGGGGTGGGGGAGGGGGCGTCGAGTGCTGCGAGTCGGCCCCGGACATACCGCCGGTCCGGCGCGTCTGGCCGGGCGTCGAGGTACGCCGTGTAGGCCGCCCGCGCGGCGCGGGCGTCGCCCTGCGCCTCGGCGATGGCCCCGAGGGTGCGGTGGGCGACAGCCACGGCCGGGTCCAGCGCCAGCGCGTGCCGGGCATCGTCCGCGGCGATCGCGAGTTGCTCGGGCGTCGGGTCGGCGCGGCGCAGCGCTTCGGCGCGCCACGCCCACAGCACCGCCCGCGCGCTGTCGGCGGCGAGAAAGCGGTCCGCGTCGGCCACGGCCTGGTCGAAGCGCCCGGCGCGTACCCACAGCTCGACGAGGTGGGCGCGCAGCGGGGCGGTCTGGTCGAGGTAGGCGGAACTCGGGGGTGCGGGCGTGCAGGCGGACCCGCGAGCGCGCTCGGCGGCCTCGGTTGCCGTCTCGCGGCGGTCGAGCAGGCGGGGATGGTCGGCGTAGAAGAACGTCTCCGCGCCGCGGCGGTCGGGGTACCGCTCCAGCAGGTGGGCGAAGGCTTCGGGCGCTGCGCACACGTCGAACCCGGCGCGGCCGAGCGCGACCATCGCGAGCTGGTCCGCTTCCGCCTCCGCCGCCCGCCCGTGCCCGCTGATGGCGAGGGTGCCCGTGAGCGTCAGGCCCAGGTTGGAGAGGCCACCCCAGAAACCGCTGCCGCCGCCGACGCCGAACCCGATCGACGCCGCGAGGCCGAGGATCTGGAC
>JANPJI010000359.1:0-4314 GCA_031425425.1 Rubricoccaceae bacterium | reverse complement strand
GAGCGGCGTCTCCTGCGCGAGGACGGCCACGCGCTGCCCGAGCGTGTTGTACACGCCCACCGTCACCGTCGCCGCCTGCGACAGCGTGAGCTGGACCTGCGCCGCGCCGCGCGCCGGGTTCGGCCACGTCGTGACGGCGTCGAGGGCGTCCGGCGCGCCGGCCTCGTCTGCGACGGCGCCGACGGTGATCGTCACCGGGAACCGGACGACGCGGTTCGTCGGGGCGTTGGTGAGGAACGCGAGCTCGTCCGTGGCCGAGCCCGGTGCGAGGCCGCGCGTGTCGACGATCAGCGGGAGCGCACGCGTCGTGCTCGGGCCGAGCAGCGCGGCCGAGTAGAGCGGCCCGTCCGCGTCGAGGCGCGTGCCGACGCCAACCGGGCGGTCCGGCGGGTCCAGCGTGCGGATGCTCGCCACGCCGGCGCTCGTCCGCGTCGTGAAGTAGAGCGTCCCGTTGGGGTCGGTGCGGCTGCGCTGGATGCCGTAGCTCGTCACCGGGAAGTTGGTCGTCGTCGCGCCGGTGACCGTCTTGCCGAACTGGCCGACCTGGATGAAGCGGTTGGACGACGTTCCGATGTCCACCAGGCCCTCCGAGAACGAGACGCCGTAGGTCGACGTGCCGTTGGCCCGCGCCGAGACCGTGGCGGGGTATGCGGGGAGGAGGTTGCCCGCAACGTCGCACGCGTAGAGGCTGGAGGAGCCGAGCTCGCCGACGATGAACGCGTCGAGCTCGGGGCTGTAGTCGAGCCCGAACGGAGAGATACCGGTCTGGATCTCGGGTCCCGTCGGGACGATGGCCGTGCCTTCGAGGCGGATCTCGCGGAGCTGGCCGGTGTCCTGGATCGAGATCCACAGCGAGGCCGTGCGCTCGTTGTACGCGATTCCGGTGACGATCCCGCCGAGCGTCGCCGTGGACTCGTAGGTCGTCGTGAGCGCCGAGAGGTCGGCCGGGGCGAGGTAGATCCGCGTCACGTCGGCCAGGCCGCCGTCGACGGCGAGGATCTCGCCGCTCGGGAGCTGGGCGAGGTCGTAGAGCCGTAGCGTCGCCGCACCGGGGATGTTTAGCTGCGCGACCGAGGCCACCGATTCGTCGCCCGGCACAGGGGCCGGCTCGGGCTCGTCGGCGATCGGGCCGCGCACCGGCGCGGCGACGGCGTCGCCGGCGAACGGCCGGAGGGCCGTCTCGGGGTCGCTCGCGGCAGGCTCCAGCACGCGGACGTACGCGAGCGGCGCGTCGCCGGAGTTGCGGATGCCGAGCGTCGCCGGGGTCGTCTGCTCGGATGGGGCCGAGACCGTGGCCGGGCTGACCGTCGGGGCGATGCCCGGCGTGCCGACCGAGATCTGGAACGGGACCTCGGCGAAGGCGCGCATCGGGTCGTTGGTGCGCAGCTGGAGCCGGCCCATCAGGACCGCCCCGCCCGGCGCGCCGCCGATCGTCAGCGACGCCGCGGTCTGCGCACCCGGTGCGACCGTCCCGTCGGCGGGCGACACCGTCACCGTCGGGATGCCGCCGAGCGTCTGGACCGAGTCGAGGACGACCTCGAAGGCGAAGTCGAGTGGGGTCGGGCCGCCCGCGTTGCCGACGAGGAGGGCCAGCGTGCCGCCGCTCGTGGGGAGGCCGCCGCGGTAGGCCGTCGACAGGAAGTCGATGTTGACCGGCTGGCCGGCGATGCTGAGCGTCGCGGTGGCCGTGGACGGCGTCGCGTTGACGGCGTAGCCGATCAGCTCGAGCGTCCGGATGTCGGCGGGCGAGATGGCGATCTGCTCGCCCGCGCCGATGGTCGGGTCCATGATCCCGATCTTGCGGTCCGCGCCAGGCGGCCGCAGCGCGTCGTCGCGCCAGTGCGAGGCCTGCTGGCCGTCGCCGCCGGTCCGCGAGCCCGTCGCCGTGGATGTCTCGTACTCGGCCGCGCCGTCGAAGATGACCTGGACGGCCTGGAAGAAGGGCGAGCCGGGCGAGATCGGGACGGTGTTGGCCGGGCCGGGCGTGACCACACGCTGGGCGACCTCCCAGCCCGCGCCGTCCGTGTAGGACTCACCGGGCGTGACGACCTCGGGGCGGACGCGGTAGAGGTCCCACGGCGTGAAGACGGCCGAGGCGGCCGTGGCCTGCCCGATGGCCGACGTGAAGCCGAGCGTGTGGCCGATCTCGTGGGCCACGACCGCCTCGAAGTCGGTGAGGCCCGCCGTGATGCCGTCGTTGGGGTTGAAGTCGTAGCTGAAGGCCGAGTTGAAGCCGATGTTGGGGACCTGCCCGAACGGCG
Organism: Rubricoccaceae bacterium; assembly: GCA_031425425.1. Lineage (GTDB taxonomy): Bacteria > Bacteroidota > Rhodothermia > Rhodothermales > Rubricoccaceae > DASVSE01. The sequence goes on along the minus strand of JANPJI010000359.1, from coordinate 2,053 downwards.
TCACGGCCGGGTCCGGGTCGAGCACCGCGTCGCGGAAGCCGAGGGCCTGCAGCGAGATGATGCCGCCGATGGCCCTCCCGAGGGAGGTGGCCGCACCGAACGTGGTGGGGGTCGGGACCGGGATCGCGTTGGCGAGCGCGATCAGCGCCGGGTCCGCCATCCGGGCGACGATCGCGGCGCGCATCTCGGCCGGCCCGGCCGTGCCGCTGGCGAACTGCTGGGCCGAGTTGGCGCTCGCGAGGACGTTCGCCGGGAAGGGGCCGGAGTTGAAGCGGTTCGGGCCGTAGTCGAGGTCGATGACCGTCGTGACGGGGCTCTGGATGATCCGCTCCCAGCGTGCGGCCGCGCGGCGGAAGGCGAGCAGCGCCGTCGGCCGCGCGAGAAGCTGGTCCGTGGCGCGGATGATGATCCGGAACTGGCTCACGCCGGGCCGGTTGAGCGACGGCATCGGCGTGAGGCGGATCGGGCCGCCGGCGACGTCCGCCGAGCGGAGCGCCTCGGCCTCCGCCTCGGTGGCTGTGTCGCAGCCGAGCGTGCCGTCCGGCAGGCGCGTCAGGATGTGGATGCCGCCGGGGAGGTGCTCGGCGGTGTGCTGGACGCGGGCCTCGCCGGCGCTCTGGGCGAGCGCGGCCGGGGCGGTGAGGCTGAAGGCGAGGGCGAGCAGCCCGAGCGGGACGCGCAAACGGATCATGGGAGGCCAGGATGTGTCAGGAAGACGGTCAAGCACACAGTGTACACATGTATCGACTCGATCCGTGTCTCCGGTGCATTCTCGCCCAAATTAGTGCCCCGCCGCCCCGTTTGCGCAGGCCGCGCCACGGGCGGGGCGGGTGCCGGCTGGTCTGCCAGCGGACGACCGTTAGGACCTGTGTCCGGACCGTCCCGTCCGCGCGCACCCGGATGGCATACACGCCGGGCGCGACCGCATGACCAGCGGCGTCGCGGCCGTCCCGTACGAGGCGCTGCCCGCCGGCCGCAGCCGGTCCGGAGGCGAGCGTGCGCACGCGCCGCCCGAGCACATCAAGCACATCGGCCTCGACGTCCGACGCCTCGGCGAGGGTGAACGTCACTGTCGCCCGGCCGGCGGTCGGGTTCGAGCAGGCAGCACAGGCGCGGTCCTCGTGTGAGCCGGCCTCAGTCGGCAAGGGCGAAGACGACCGAGATCCGAGCGCGGACCGAGATCTGACCGGGGCTGGTGGCGCCGTCGCCCGGGGGGCTACCTGCCCCTTCCACGATCACGTTCTGCGCCATGCCCGTCTGGCCGACGCCCCAGCCGGACCCGTACCCCGAGCCCCAGCCGAGCCCATCCTCGGTGATGGAGAGCGGCGGCCCGAGCGTCTGGCCCAACTCGACCGCGAGCGCCTCGGCCTTCTCGCGCGCCGCGCCGATGGCCCTGACGCGCGCCTCGTCGCGGTGGCGACGCAGGTCGGTCGTCCTGAACTCGACGCCGTGAACCTGGTTTGCGCCCGCCGCGACGGCGTCACGCAGGAGTGCGTCGAAGCGGTCGAGGTCGCGGAGGGTGACCACGATGCTGCGGCGGACGCGGTAGCCGTAGAGCACAGGCACGTAGCGGTTCTGTCGTTCGGTGCTGGCGTACTGCGGCTCCAGGTTGAGGTAGTCCGTCTGGATGCGCTCGGCGGGGACGCCCGCGCGCCGGGCCACCCGCGTGACGGCCTCGACCGTCGCCTCGTTGGCCGCGGCGGCCGTCGCGAGGTCCGCGTCAAGCGTCTCGACGCCGAAGCGGAGCACCACCTCGTCGGGCACGACGAGCACCTGGGCGTCTCCGCTCACGCTGACGGTCCGGCGGCGTGCGTCCTGCGCCGAGAGCGGCGCAGCGAGCAGGAGCAGGGCGAGAAGTAGAGCGGCGTGGGGCATGAGCGAGGAGGCGGATGGAAACTCCGAGGCTACGGCAGGCGCCGCCTGGACCGGCGGGCTCTCGGCGGCGCCCGGCGGCAACCGTGCCCCCGCCGCGCCTCCCGCCGGGGCCGACGAACGTGTCTGCAACCCAGACGCGTACGATTCTCTCAACAGCGAGTCCTCGTGAGTCCGGACG
>JANPJI010000358.1:0-3262 GCA_031425425.1 Rubricoccaceae bacterium | reverse complement strand
TGGACGAGTTCGAGTCGCAGCCCGAGGCCACGAGGACGACTGCGAGGGCCGCCGTAGCGGCAAGGCGAGAGCGAAGGGGCATGGCAGGGGGAGTCCGGGGAGCGGCAAAGTACGGGCAGAGCCGCCGGGACCGCCCGGGGCGTCACGTTTTGGGTCCCGACGCTTACCGCGAGGCCGGCCTACCTTGGCGTCCCACCCGGCCCGCCGCCCATGCGTCGCAGTCCCTGTCTCCTGATGGCCCTCGTCCTCGTCTCGTCCGTCGCCGCGGCGCAGTCCCCCGGCGGGTGCGACGTCGTCGAGGCGTCCGTCTCCAGCCTCCAGCAGGCCCAGGCATCGGGGCGGTGCACGGCGCGCGCGCTCGTCGAGGCGACGCTCGCTCGGATCGCGGCCCTCGACCGGTCGGGCCCGGCGCTCCACGCCGTCCTCGAGGTCAACCCCGACGCGCTCACCATCGCCGACGCGCTCGACAGCGAGCGGGCCGCGGGGCGCGTCCGCGGCCCGCTCCACGGCGTCCCCGTTCTCGTCAAGGGCAACATCGGCACGGCGGACCGGATGGCGACGACGGCCGGCGCCCGGGCGCTCGAGGGCGTCGTCGCCCCGGCGGACGCCTTCGTCGCCGAGCGGCTGCGGGCGGCCGGCGCCGTGATCGTCGGCAAGGCGAACCTCAGCGAGTGGGCCAACTTCCGCTCGACGCGGTCGTCGAGCGGGTGGAGCGGGCTCGGCGGGCAGACGCGGAACCCGTACGCGCTCGACCGCTCGCCGTGCGGGTCCAGCTCGGGGACCGGCGCGGGCGTCGCGGCCAGCCTCGCGACGGTCTGCGTGGGGACCGAGACCGACGGCTCGATCGTCTGCCAGTCGGCGGCCAGCGGCCTCGTCGGCGTCAAGCCGACGGTCGGGCTCGTCAGCCGCGCCGGGATCGTCCCGCTCTCGCACAGCCAGGACACCGCCGGCCCGATGGCCCGGTCGGTCCGCGACGCGGCCATCCTCCTCGGCGTCCTCGCCGGCGCGGACCCCGCCGACCCGGTGACGGCCGCGGGCGCCGGCCACGCCGAGGCGGACTACACGGCGTTTCTCGACGCGGACGGGCTGCGCGGCGCGCGCATCGGCGTTCTCCGCGACGGCCCCTTTTTCGGCTACAGCCCGCCGGCCGACCGCCTGACCGACGCCGCCATCGAGGCCATGCGCCGCGCCGGCGCGGTCATCGTCGACTCGCTCGCGCTCCCCCACGCCGGCGAGGTCGACGCGGACGAGTTCACGGTCCTGCTGTACGACTTCAAGCACGACCTCGACGCCTACCTCGCCGCGCTCGGGCCCGATGCGCCGGTCCACTCGCTCGCCGACGTGATCGCGTTCAACGAGGCCCACCCCGACGGGGTCGGGCAGGAGATCCTGCTCATGGCCCAGGAGAAGGGTCCGCTGACCGAGCCGGCCTATCTCGACGCGCTCGACCGGAGCCGCCGCCTCGCCCGGGCCGGCATCGACAGCCTCCTCACCGCGCACGGCCTCGCCGCGCTCCTCGCGCCGACCGGCAGTCCCGCTTGGACCATCGATCGGCTCAACGGCGACCACTTTCTCGGGGCGAGTTCGACGCCGGCCGCCGTCGCGGGCTACCCCAGCGTGACGGTCCCGGCCGGCCTGGTCGTCGGGCTCCCCGTCGGCATCTCGTTCATCGGGACGGCGTGGAGCGAGCCCGTCTTGCTCCGCCTCGCCTACGCGTACGAGCAGGCTACGCAGATGCGCCGCCCACCGTCCTACCTCCCGACGGTCTCCTTCCCGTCGGGCGAGTAGGCGCCGCGCGGCCGCTACTACGACGCAGACCCGCCGCGGAGGCGGCCGACGAGGCGCCGGAGCGCCCGGATGATCCGCGGGAGGAGGAGGACCGACGCCAGGACGGCGGCGGCGACGAGGACGATGAGCACGACCGGCGCCACGATGGCCAGGCCGAGCGCGCCGAGGGCGAGGCCGTCTTCGGCCGTGCTCACGGCGACGTTCGAAAACGGCTCCGGGCTCGCGTTGACCGCCAGCCGCGTCGCGGCCTTGGCCCCGTGCGCGCTCAGCGCGACGCCCCCGCCGAGCAGAAGCGCGGCCACCTGCACGCCCGGCGCGAAGTCGCCGAAGGCCGCCGCCGCGATCACGGCCGCGGCGGGGATGCGTACGAACGTCTGCACGGCGTCCCACCCCGAGTCCACGAACGGCACCTTGTCGGCCACGAACTCGACGACGAAGAGGAGCCCGGCGAGGGCGATGACCCACGGCGTCGTGAGGACGCCGAGCGCGCCCGGCAGCGCGAGCCCCGCGAACCGCCCGAGCAGGCCCAGCGTCGCCACGACGGCGTAGAGCCGCAGGCCGGACGCCCACGACGCGCCGAGCGCGAGCGCGATCGTGCCGAGGAGCCCCACGTCAGGCCGGCCGCGCCGGGGCGCTGCCAGCGGCCCCGTCGCCCGCTGCGCCGCGGTCGGTAGCGTCGCGGCCCGCGGCGTTGCGGCCCGCGTTCAGCCCGTAGAGGATCTCGGCGAGCGGCCGCGTCCGGGCCTTGTCGAGGCGCGCGTAGCGCTTCTGGAACTGTCCCTGCGCGACGTCCATGAACCGCTCCAGCGTGACGCCGAACGGGATGTCGTCGCCGTAGGGTTCGAGCGACTCGACGATGACGTCGACGGCGCGGCCGAGCATCTCGGCCATCTCGGCCTCGACGAGGTCCCACACGGGCTCGCCGCCCTCGGCGATGAGCCGGCTCAGCAGGTACACGCCGTAGCCGACGTGGCGGCTCTCGTCGCGCTGGATCCGGCGGATCGTCTCGCGCATCCCTGGCATCAGGCCGCGCCCTTCGAGGACGTCGTAGTACGCCTGGTAGCCCGTCTCGGCGAGGACGCCCTCGGTCCCCATCTGATACGTCACGACGGCGTGAACGAGCGCCTCGACCGACGTGTCGGTGGTGAGGCGCGCCATAGCTGCGGGCTGCGCCTCGGCGAAGTGGCGCCGGTAGGCGGGCCCGAGAAAGTGGTCCAGCGAGCCGTCGACGCGGGCGACGTCGCGGAGGAAGCGGTCGAACGCCTCGACGTGCTTGGCCTCCTCCCAGAGGTAGCTCGTAAGAAAGAGCGCGTCCTCGGTCCGGCCGGCCGCGGCGGCCCACCCGATCAGCGGGAGCAGGTCCACCGTGACGGATTCCTCGCCGGCCCCGAACTGGGCGCTGAGGCGGAGCAGGAGGTCGCGCTCTCGGTCGGTCAGCGTGTCCCAGTCGCGGGCGTCCTGCGCGAGGTCGATG
>JANPJI010000357.1:0-11628 GCA_031425425.1 Rubricoccaceae bacterium | reverse complement strand
CGTCGGTGGGCGCCGTGAACGGTGGCTGGCTGGCCGGAGAGGAGGGTCGGGCACGGGGCTGCGCGTGCAGCCCCGGCCGCCCGGAAGTCACTCCCGCGCGTAGGCTCCTGTGAGGAGACCTCGCGCCGGGGGTTAACGCCCGGCCATGGCCCGCTTGTGTGCGAGCGTCTGGACCATCGTCGCGGCGGCCTCGTCGATGTTGTACGTGAACGAGTCCACCTTGGTCGTGAAGTAGTTGTACGCCACGATGCCGATGATGGCCGCGATGAGCCCGCCGGCCGTGTTGATGAGCGCCTCCGAGATGCCGAGCGAGAGTTGGACGGCGTCCGGCGCGCCAGTCGAGGACGCGAGCGCGGCGAAGGCGCGGATCATGCCGAAGGTGGTCCCGAGCAGGCCGACCATCGTCGCGATGGACGCGATGGTCGAGAGGGCGACGAGGTTCTTCTCGAGCAGCGGGACCTCGAGCATCGTGGCCTCCTCGATGGCGGCGCGGATCTCCTCCTCGGTGTCCTTGCGGTCCGAGGTGCCCTCCTGGTTGAGCGCCTGGAAGCGGCGCAGGCCAGCCCCGAGGACCGAGCCCAGCGTGCCCTGCTGCTTCTTCGACGCCTCGATGGCCCCGTCGATGTCGTTGTTGGCGAGGCGCGCCTGGAGGTCGCGCATGAACGGCACCGCCGCGACGCGGCCCGCCGCCTTGCGCAGCGAGAGACTGCGCTCGATCGTGAACGTGACCACCATCAGCGTCAGCGCGATGAGAACGGCCACGAGCAGGCCACCGTGGCGGACGTACTCGGGGATGGCGTAGGCGTACAGCAGGTAGGCAATGACCGAGGCCACCACGAGGACGATGAGGAAGAAGTTGTTCTTCATAACGCGAAGAGCGGGACGTGTGAGGGCGGCGAAAGGGCAGCGGGCGGATGGGCCGGCCAGAGCCGGGTGCTGCGCTGCGGGTCGGCGAAACTACGGAGTGCTCGGCGCGGGTGTGCAACCGGCAGCACACAATGCCCGTCGAGCCAGCTTTTTTAACGCAGCCCCGCGCGTCCGTTCCCGAGACGGTCCGGCGATGTGTTCGGCACCCGGCCCGGCCGGCGGCGAGTAGCTTGGCCGCCTCCGCCTTCCCCCTGCTGCGCCCGTGCCCGACATCCGCCGCCTCTGCGTCTACTGCGGGTCGAGCCCCGGCGCGCGCCCTGTCTACGCCGAGGCCGCGGCCGCGCTCGGGACGCTCCTCGCCCGCGAGGGCATCGGCCTCGTAACCGGCGGCGGGCGCGTCGGCCTGATGGGCGTCGTCGCGGACGCCGTGCTGGCCGCGGGCGGCGAGGCGGTGGGCGTCATCCCGCAGGCGCTCATGGACCGCGAGGTCGGGCACGAGGGCCTGACCGACCTCCACGTCGTGTCCACGATGCACGAGCGCAAGGCGCTCATGGCCCACCTGTCGGACGCCTTCGTGGCCCTCCCGGGCGGGCTCGGGACGCTCGAGGAGATCGCCGAGATGCTCACGTGGGCACAGCTCGGGCTGCACCCCAAGCCGTGCGGGCTCCTCGACGTGGCCGGCTACTACGCCCCGCTCGTCCGGTTCTTCGACCACGCGACGACCGAGCGGTTCGTGCGCCCCGAGCACCGCGCGCTCCTCGTGGTCGAGCGGGACCCCGAGCGGCTCCTGGAGCAGCTCCGCGCCCACGTCCCGCCGGCTGTCTTCGCCGGCGACGCGCGCGCGCCCTCCGACCGCGACGCCCGCTGACCATGCTCAGCCGCCGCGCCTCGCTCCTGCTCGCCGTCCCCGTCCTCGCCGTGCTGCTCGGCGTCGTGCTCGCCCCGCAGCTCTCGACGTTCCGGCTCGGGCTGGACGCGGCGCTGCTCGCGGAACTGTTCGGCCGCCCGCGGTCGGTCGGGTTCCGCGCCCTGGCCGCGTCCGTGCTCGTCTCCCTCGCGACGGTCGCCGGGAGCGCGGTCGTCGGGACTGGCCTGGCCCTCGTTCTGGCCCGCGTGCGGCTGCCGTTCGGGCGCGTGCTCGCCGCCGCGGCGGCGCTCCCGCTGGCCCTCCCGCCGCTCGTCGGCGTGCTCGCGTTCCTGTTCCTCTACGGCGAGAGCGGGATGCTGCCGCGCGGCCTGCAGGCCCTTACCGGATCCCCCGAGGCCCCGTTCGCCTTCGGGGGCGTCTGGGCGGTCGTGGCCGTCCACGTGTACGTGTTCTACGTCTACGTATACCTCTTCGTAGGGGCGGCGCTGCGGGGCATGGACGGGAGCCTGCTGGACGCCTCGGCGGACCTCGGCGCGGGCGCGGCGACCACGTTCCGGCGCGTCGTGCTGCCGCTGCTTCGGCCCGCGCTCGTGGGCTCCAGCCTGCTCGTATTCATGCTCTCGATGGCCTCGTTCACGGCCCCGCTGCTCTTCGCCGAGGGCACGCCGTTCCTGACGACGCAGATCTACACGTTTAAAACGAACGGCGCGCTGGACCGTGCCGCGGCCGTCTCGGCCGTGCTGACGATCATCTGCCTCGCCGTCCTCGCCGGGGCCGAGCGCGGCGCGCCCGCTGGCAGCACGGGCGCAGCGAAGGGCGTCGGGCGCGCCCCTCAGCCGGTCCGCAACCCGCTCGTGCGGGCCGCCGCCGGGGCGGGCGTCGTCGCGGCCCTCGTCGTCGTCGGGCTGCCCGTGGCGACCGTCGTGCTGCTGTCGTTCGTGCAGGACGGGACGTGGACGACGCAGGCTTTCCCGGACACGTTCACGCTCGCCAACTACGCCGCGCTCGTCGCGGACCCGAACGTGCTCGCGCCCGTCGCCGCCTCGCTCTGGATGGCGGCCCTGGCGACGGCCGCCAACGTCGTGTTCGGCGTCGCGGTCGCGTTCGTCGTCGCCAAGGGCCGCGTGCCGGGGCGCGGGCTCGTCCGCGCGCTGTCCGTGCTGCCGTTCGCGATCCCCGGCACGTCGATCGCGCTCGGGCTCGTCGTCGCGTTCAACGCGCCGCACGTGTGGACGGGCGGGCAGGTGCTTGTGGGAACGGTCTGGATCCTGCCGCTGGCCTACTTCGTGCGCCACGTGCCCCTGGTCGTGCGGAGCACGCAGGCCGCGCTCGAAGGCGTGGACGACCGCCTCGCCGAGGCGTCTCAGGATCTCGGCGCGGGCGCGTGGACGACCGTTCGGCGCGTGGTGCTGCCGCTCGTCGCGCCGGCTATCGCTGCGGGCGCGCTGCTCACGTTCGTGACGGCCCTCGGCGAGTTCGTCGCCTCGGTGATGCTCTACGTGTACGACAACCGCCCGATCGCCGTCGAGACGTTCGCGCAGCTCCGGCAGTCCGCCTTCGGGCAGGCCGCGGCGTACAGCGTGCTCCTGATGGGCCTCGTAGCGGCGAGCGTCGCGGTGAGCCGGCTGGCCGGCGGCAAGAATGCGGCGTGACGTCTCGGAGCCGCCCGAACCCACGCGCCGAGGGACTCAGTCGGACGGGGCCTGCGCCCGTTCCGGGTGTCGGTCCGGCCGCGTCGCGCGGTACACTCGCACGTAGAACACCCCGCGTTTCCCCTCTCCGGTCGGTTAAGCGCTTCCACGGCGTCGGTACCTTTCGGCTCGCCTCCCGGCCGCGTCCGTCATGAAGATCACCGTCCTCGGAGCCGGAGCCATCGGCTCGGCCGTCGCCTACGACCTCTGCCGCCGCCCCGAGGTGGCCCGCGTGCAGGTCTGCGAGGCGCGGCCGGTGACGCTCCGCGCGTACCGCGGCGCGCACGCGCACCCCAACCTGCGCACGTACGAGGCCGACGCCCGCGACGCGCCCACGCTGGAGCCGATCCTCACCGGCAGCGCCGTCGTGGTGTCGTGCGTCGGCCCCGAGCTGAACCCGCCCCTCGCGCGGCTCGCCCTCGATCTCGGCGCGCACTTCGTGGACCTCGGCGGACCGGCCAGCGTCCGCGCCGACTACGCCGCGCTGAACGACCTCGCCGAGCGCCGCCAGCGCCACGTCGTGACCGGCTGCGGCCTCGCGCCCGGCCTCGCCGGGATGCTCGCGCTGCGCGGCATCGACCGCCTCGACACGGCGACGGCCGCCCGCATCCGCGTCGGCGACGTCCCCACCGACCCCGACGCGCCGTTCCGCTACCGCCTTGCCCACTCGGCCGAGAAGCTCCTCGACGACTACACCGAGCCCGCGACCGTCCTCCGCGACGGCCGCCTCGAAACGCGCGCCCCGCTGACGGGCGTCGAGCACGTCGAGGTGGCGGGCATGGGCACGATGGAGGCGTTCTACACCGGCGGCGGCCTCGGCACGCTCGCAGAGGCGCTCGAAGGCCGGCTCGCCCGCCTCGACGCCAAGACGCTCCGCTTCCCCGGCCACGCGGACCAGATGCGGTTCCTGCTGGACCTCGGCCTCGCCGACCGCACCAGCCTCGACGTCCGGACCCACCTCTCGTACCGCGACGTGCTCGTGCGGCGGCTGCGCCAGCGCCTCGGCGGGGCCTACCACGATGCCGTCGTGGTGCGCGTCGAGATCGAGGGCGAGGCGGACGGGGCCGCCGGCACGCTCGTGTACGACCTCGTGGACCGCTTCGACGAGGCGAGCGGGCTCTCGGCGATGCAGCGCTGCACGGGCTTCCCCGCGGCCGCGGCGGCCGTCCTCCTCGGCGAGCGCCTCGTGCCCGGCGGCGGGGTCGGCGCGGCCGAGCAGGTGCTCCCGTTCGAGCCGTTCTTCGCCATGCTCGCCGAGCGCGGGCTGACCGTGACCGAGCGCTGGGAGCCTGCCCACGAGGCGCAGCCGGCCTGACGCCGGCGGGGCAATGGGCGGGGCAAAATCGTGTATCGACACGATAGCGGGATGGGGCCGGGCGACTACAATCCAGCCCCACCCTTGCCCACCCCCATGACTTCTCTCTCCGAAACGGACGCGGCCGTGCAGGACGATGCCAGCGTCGCGGACGTCGTCACCATCCCCTGGCACTACCTCGGGGCCATCCAGTGCCTCGCGCGAGGGGACAGGAAGCAGACCCTGCACTCTGTCCTCCTGGATCCCGCGCTCGGCAACGACAAGGTCCGCGACGCGCTCAAGGCTGACCAGGGCAACCCGAAATCGATGGCCGATGGGCTCCTCGGCCGTGTCCTGGAGATCGCCGGCGCACCTGGGTACGGCAAGCCCGGCTACACCTGGGATCCGGATGCCTGGCCGGACAACTTCCCGATTCGCATCCGCACGGCCGACCCGGGCGTCTTCCCTCACCCGGACATTTTCCTCAGCAAGGACGGATTCGTTCTGCCCTGGCCGTGGGATGGGCCGACCGGCCCGCTGAAGGCTAGGCGCCAGACCGCGTTCGTCGGCCACGCGGATACCCTCGGCGGCACGCTCACGACCAGCAGCGGCCTGCGGCTCACCGCCTTCATGCGTGCGGGCGACGATGCGGTCACGAACATGGACCTGTGGGTCGACTTTCGGGACTGGGTGGCAGAGGGCAACAGCGCCAAGCAGTGGATCGTGAACCGGGCCATGTCCGAGTACAAGTACACCGGGCCAGCGTATCCGGCCAGCGTGCTCGTCATTCCCGACTCCTCGCGCCTTCCGACGGCAACCGCCTGGGAGATCAAGATGAGTGGTATGACGACCGGCGAGATGACCCTCAAGCTCGGCACGATGGGCCTGCCGACGTCGGACATCAAGATTGATGTAGACATCATCTACGACCACTGGCCCTGCGGAGCCTTCGTGTGAGAGTAGGCCTGGACGCCGTGCAGCGCGGTTCGCCTACTTTCGGCCGATCCACATGCGTCTGCTCCTATGCACGACGGGTTCTGCCGACTGATCAGGCTCGCCTCGCTCGCCGTCGCCGCGCTCGCTGCGGCGGCGGCCGGGGCGCAGCCGCTGCGGCCCGAGCGCGCGCTCTCGGCCGCCGAAGGCCTCTCGAGTTCGCTCGTCCTCACTGTAGCCGTGGACGCAGCGGGATTTCTGTGGGCCGGCACGCAGAACGGGCTCGACCGGTACGACGGCGTCCGCCTGCTGCCGTTCGAGCCATCGGGCGGGACCCGCGCGCTCGCGCCAGACGCCGCGGGCAACGTCTGGGCGGCCGGCGAGGAAGGCACGTGGTTCTACGAGGCCGCGACGGGCCGCCTGCGCCGCGTCCGCGACGCCGCGGGCGGGCCGCTCGGGGCCGGCGTCCGCGCGCTCGCCGCCGACCGCCGCGGCGCATGGATCGGGACCGTAGACCAGGGCCTCGCTCGTGTCGTGCCCGGCCGTGGGCGCTACCGTCGGTTCGGGCGCGCGGCGGGTCTCCCGTCGGACTCGGTGAAGGCGATTCTGCTGCCGCGCGGCGCGCCGGGCGAGGTGTGGGTGGGCACGCCCACGGGCGTCTCGCGGCTCGTCGAGGCGACGGGGCGCGTTGCAGCGACGCTGCGCATCGGGGCCGTCACAGCCTGCGCCGAGGCGAGCGGGGCCGCCGCGCCGCCGGCCGTGTGGTGCGCCACACGCGACGGGATCCTCCACGCGCTCGACCCGGCGACGGGCCAGACGCAGCAGACGGTCCAGACAGGGGCTGATATCTCCGCTCTCGTCGCGTCGCGGTCGCGCCCCGGCGTCGTGTGGGTCGGCACGCGCGGGCGCGGGCTTCTCGCGCTCGACACCCGCACCGGGGCCATCGCGCCGGCCCTCGCCCTCGACGCCGCGACGCCCGGCAGGCTCGACCGCGGCGACGTGATCGGGCTCGCCGAGGACGCGGGCGGGCTCGTCTGGTTCGGAACGACCGACGGCCTTTTCCGCGCCGACACGCGCCCTCCGCCGTTCGCGCCCGGTCCCGCGCTCCCCGTCTCGGCCGTCGCCGCGCTCCACGAGGCCCCGAGCCAGCCCGGCGTGCTCTGGATCGGGACGATCCGCGGCGGGCTCATCCGCCTCGACCGCGCCACGGGAGCCACGCAGTCGTGGTTCGACACGCCCGGCGGCCCGCTCTCGGTCATCTTCGCGGTCCACGAGGACAGGGGGCGACGGCTGTGGCTCGGCAGCACCGAGGGGGCGCTCGTCGAGTTCGACCGCGCGACCGGCCGGACGCGCCGCCTGCCGCTCGACGCCCGCCCCGGCGTCGTCGTGACCACGATCACAGGCGACTCCGCCCGGCCGGACGTGCTGTGGGTCGGCACGCAGCAGGCGGGCCTGCTCGAAGTCGATGTCGCGGCCGGGCGCGTGCTCCGGCAGTGGGCCCCCGGCGGCGCGGGCCGCTTCCGCCTCGACGCCACAGCCGTCCGGACCAGCGTGGAGGTACCCGGCACTCCGGGCGTGCGCTGGATCGCCGCAGAAGAAGCGGGCCTGATGCACCTCGACGTCCGCACAGGCCGGATCGCGCCCGCGCCCGTCGCCGGCGGCTGCACCATCGGCGAGGAGGTATTGTCCGTCGCGGTAGGCAACGCGGCGGCGGGCGATGGCGGCGTGCTGTGGGTCGGCCTGGCGCGCGACGGGCTCGTCCGCTACGATGTGGCCACGGGCCGCTGCCGCACCTTCCCGCCAGACGACGGGCGGCGGACCGACGCCGCGGCTGTCGTGCCCGACGCCCGCGGGCGGGTCTGGATGAGCACCAGCGACGGCGGGGTCGTCCTCGTAGACCCCGCTCTCAGCACGCAAACGCGCTTTACGACCGAGGATGGTCTGCCGTCCGACGTCTACTTCAGGCCCGCTTCGGGGCGGACGGCCGCAGGCGAGTTCCTCTTCGGCGGGCCGGACGGGTTCGTGGCATTCCGCCCCGCGACGATCCAGACCGGCGAGGCCGCGCCGCGCGTCGCCGTGACCGGTCGCCGCGTGGACGGCCGCGCGGTGCCAGGCATGCCCGGAGACGCGCTCACGCTCCCCCACGACCGCAACGACGTCGCGTTCGAGTTCGCCGCGCTCGACCTCCGCCGGCCGGCCGCCAACCGCTACCGCGTGCGCCTGGACGCGGACGGCGAGCCCGGCGCGTGGGTCCCGCTCGGGTCCCGCGCCGACGTCCGGTTCCCGTTCCTCGCGCCGGGGGCGTACACGCTCCACGTGGCCGGGGCCGGCCCCGGCGGCGTGTGGGCCGAGGCAGCCCCGGTCGCGCTCACGGTCCGCCCGCCGCTTTGGCGGCGGGGCTACGACTGGGCGCTCGTGGGCCTGCTCGCCCTCGCGCTCGTCGCGGCTGCGTACCAGGTCCGCATCCGACAGATCCTGCGCCTCGACGCGACGCGGCGGCGCATCGCCGACGACCTCCACGACGACATCGGGAGCAAGGTCAGCACCGTCGCGCTGCGCCTCGACGTCGCTGGCCGGCGCGCCGGGCTCTCGCCCGAGGACCGGCGGCAGTTCGCCGCCCTCGCCGGGTCCGCCCGCGACGTCGTCACGGACCTCCGCGACGCGGTGTGGTTCGTCGACGCCGGCCACGACAGCCTCGCGTCGCTCGTCGACCGGATCGAGCTGGCGACGGGCCAGATGTGCGCCGGGCGGCCCTACACCGTGGACCGGCCCGCGGCGCTGCCCGACATCGCGCTGTCGATGGAGCGACGCCGGCACCTGTTCCTGTGGGTCCGCGAGGCGCTCCACAACACGTGCAAGCACGGGGCCGGGCACGTGCGCGTGCGCGTCGCCGTCGAGGGCGGCCGGCTGACGGTCGCGGTCGCCGACGACGGGCCGGGATTCGACACGGCCGCGGGCCACTGCGGGCGCGGGCTGACGACGCTCGCCACGCGCGCCGGGGCGCTCGGCGGGACGAGCACCGTCGAGAGCGCCCACGGGCGCGGGACGGTCGCCCGGCTGAGCCTCCCGCTGCGCGCCTGACGGGGCTCGGCGTGTGGCCCGACCGGGGTGGCCCGAATGGGGTACGTACACGATCCCGCCGCGCGACGCGGGGCCTATCCTCTCATCCCGCCCTCTCGCCTCCGCGCCCGTGTCCGCCGCCTCGCCCGCCCGTCTGCCTGTCGTCTGGATCGTCGAGGACGACGCCGGGTACCGCGACGCCCTCGTCGCCGCGCTCGCCCCGGCCGTCCGCCAGACGTTTACGACCGTCGAAGACGCCCTCGCATGGACCACGACGGGGCCGCCGTCCGCCGCGCCGGACGTGGTTCTGCTCGACATCAACCTGCCCGGCATGAGCGGCATCGAGGGGCTCGCCGGGCTCAAGGCACACCTGCCGGCCACACGGTTCGTCATGCTCACCATCCGCGACGACGCCGCGACGGTCTACGCCGCGCTCGGAGCCGGCGCGAGCGGCTACGTGCTCAAGAGCTCCGGGGCCGACGAGATCGCCGCGGCCGTCGCGGCGGCGCGGGCCGGCGGGATGCTCATGCCTGCCCCGATCGCGCGGCTCGTCCTGGCGCAGTTCGCCCCCGACGCGCCCGCGCCCGACTACCACCTCTCGCCGCGCGAGCGCGACGTCCTCGCCGAGATGACGGGCGGGTTCTCGCAGAAGGAAATCGCCGCACGGCTGTTCATCAGCGTGAGCACGGTCAACTCGCACGTGCAGAGCCTCTACGACAAGCTCCACGTGCGCACGGCGAGCGCCGCCGTGGCCAAGGCCGTCCGCGAGCGGCTCGTTGCGGACGGCGCGCCCGGCCGTGAGATCGTGTAAGTACACGAGGCGCAGCCGGGGCATGGGTGTGTAGTGTGGCCCGTGTCCCGTCGTTGTGCCGGGATGGATACGGGGGCGGCCGGAACTGTGGTGGGTTCGGTCGCCCCCGGTGTGTGGAGGCGCGTCGCGGAGCGGTCGGGAGCGCTTCGATCTGGCAGAACGGGGCCCAGTGCTTGTGCTCACAGGGCAGTGCCCGGGCCGTCTTCCTGGTCGCTCCGTGACCGTCGTGCGAAAGCCGCCGTGTGGCCAGCCGCATACACTCAGGGCCTCGTCCGGCAGGCCGCTGAGCGAGATTTGGCCAGCTCCGGAGGTCGTTCATCGGGCGACGATGTCGATCTTTCGTGACACTGGAGGCGCGAATACGGTGCCTCCCGGCCAGCGGAACGAGCGCCGCAGGGCCGTTTCCCTGTCCGCCTCCGTTCATGTCAGACCCTCTCTCTCCCCTGCTGCGCCGTGCGCGCCGCCGCGCGCTCGGGAGCGGTGCCGAGGGCAACGGGCCTCTCGGGTCGGGCCGCTTCCGGGGGGTCCTCGGCCGGCGCCTGCGCGCCGGAGTCTCCCGCCCGGCCGTCCGACAGGGCGCGTGGACCGTTCTGGACCAGGCCCTCTTCTCGGGGTCCAACTTCGTCGTCAACGTCCTGCTGGCGCGGTGGCTCGCGCCCGAGGCGTTCGGGATGTTCACGACGGCGTTCATCGTGTTCCTCGTCTGCGGGACGGTCCACGCCGGGCTGCTCGTCGAGCCGATGCTCGTGTTCGGGTCGGCCAAGTTCGAGCGGCGTCGGCGGGCGTACCTCCGGCTGCTCGTCGTCGGGCACGGCGCATTCGCCGTGGCGTTTGGAGCCGCGTTCGGCATCGCGGCGGTGGTGTCGTGGGCGCTCGGCGAGGCGCTCGTGGCGCGGATCCTGGGGGCGCTCGCGGTCGCGCAGGGCGGCGTGCTGCTGCTGTGGCTCGCGCGGCGGGCGTGCCTCGTCGCGCGGCGGCCGGATCTCGCCGCGGCCGGTGGCGCGGCCTACCTCGTGGCCGTCGTCGGCGGGGCGTTTGCCCTTCAGGCCAGCGGCACGCTGAGCGCCGCGGCTACCCTCCTGCTGATGGCGGCGGGCTCCGCCGGCGTCGCCTTGGCCCTGCTGGCGCGCCTCGGCGTACCGCTGCGCCGGCCGACGGCCGACACGCTCCGGTTCCGCGCCGACGTCCGCGCAGCGCACTGGACGTACGGCCGGTGGGCGATGCCGACCGGCGTGCTGGAGTGGGTCGTGAGTTCGCTCCCGTTCCTCGTCGTCCCGCTCGTGGTCGGCGTCGAGGGCAACGCGCTGATGCGGGCGCTGTTCAACCTCGCCCTGCCCGCGCTCCACGGGTTCGTGGCCATCGCGGCGTTCTCGGTGCCGGTGCTGGTGCGCGCGCGGGCCGGCGGCCGGATGCGCGGCACGATGCGCGGGCTGGCCGGCGTCGCGGTCGTCCTCGCGCTGGGCTACTACGCCCTGATCGCAGTCGGCGGCGAGTGGCTCATCGGCGCGCTCTACGGAGGCAAGTACGTCGCGACACGGGCCGAGCTGCTGACGCTGGGGGCGTACCCGCTCGCGGTGAGCGTGAGCGGCGTGTTCACGGCGGCGCTGCGCGCGAGCGAGCGCCCGCGGGCCATCTTCTGGGCGCGCGTCGCGGCGATCGCCGTCGGGGTGCCGGCGACGGTGGCCCTCGCGCTCGCGTGGGGCGTCGCCGGCGGGCTCGGCGGCGGGCTCGTGGTGCTCGTCGTCGAGGCGCTCGCGCTCGTCGCGGCCTCGCGCACGCCCGACCCGCTCGGGAACGAGAGGCTCGGGGACGAGCCGGCCGGGAGCGGTGCCGACACCACGGCCGGCCGGCCGCGGCGGCGCGTTCTGATGGTCGCCTTCGCGTGCGACCCCACGCGGGGCTCGGAGTACGGCCAGGGCTGGCGCTTCGCCGCGGCCGCCGCGGCCGCCGGCAACGACGTCTGGGTGCTGATCTACGCCGGGCAGGCGGCGCACGCCGCCGCGCACCTCGCCGCCCACCCAGACGGAGGGCCGGATCACGGGGCGCTCCGGCTCGTCCCCTACGCGCACCCGTTCGAGCGCGCGCGCCACGTCGCCGGCGCTAC
>JANPJI010000356.1:0-4894 GCA_031425425.1 Rubricoccaceae bacterium | reverse complement strand
CTCGAGTTCGAGAAGGCCGCCGAGCTGCGGGACTCCGTCGCCCAGATCGAGGCCACTCTCGCCGCCTGACGCGCTCGCCGCCTGACGCGAGCCTCCCCGCATTCGGGGGGCGGAGGCGGTGCCAGGCGCGGATCTTCCAGTCCGCCCGCCTGGCTCTGCCATGGTCCGTCTGCTCTTCACCGTCGCCCTGCTCGCCGTCTCGCCCGCCGCGGCGCAGACGTGTGGCGGCTCGCTCCGGGTGGAGTTCTCCGAGGCCAAGGGCCGTAGCAGCCCGCGCGTCCTGCGCGCCCGCGACCTCGACGTGACGGCCGCCTACTTCCTCGGCGATCCGAACGGTCTCCTCACGGCAGACGAGGCGCGCCGCGACCCGGCCATCGACGCCGACGGCACCGAGGCGCTCGGCGCTGGTGCGCGCCTGTCCGCGTCTGGCGCGGCCGTGCGCGTCCGGACCGGCTGCGGCCTCGCCCTCCTCCACCTCCGGATCCGGCGCGGGCAGCGGACAATGACGCTCGACGTGTACCGTGCCCCGGATCACGTCCCGACGGCACTCGACGCGCCGATCCCGTTTCGGCCCGGCCGCTACGTCCTCGATCTCGAGACGGCGCGACGCGTCTCGGAGGGCGGCAGCCCGCGCGTCTATTCCGCGTCGGCGGTGCGGCCGGCCGGCGAGTAGGGAGGCGGCTCGTGGGCGGCGAGGTAGCGCGCGCCCGTCCCGGCGAGGTGCTCGGCGACGACGTCCAGCGTGCGCCGCGCCGCGCCGCGGTCCTCGCAGATGCCCGCCACGACCCGGCGCTGCACCT
Source organism: Rubricoccaceae bacterium (assembly GCA_031425425.1). Lineage (GTDB taxonomy): Bacteria > Bacteroidota > Rhodothermia > Rhodothermales > Rubricoccaceae > DASVSE01. The sequence continues at coordinate 4,094 of JANPJI010000356.1, read as the reverse complement.
GGTCCAGCGAGAACGAGGCGTCGCCGGCCAGAAACACCGACGTGCCTCCTGCATCGACGACGACGGACTGATGGCCGCGCGTGTGGCCGGGGGTGGGGATGAGGCGGACCGCACCGTCGGCCGTGAGCGCGTGCGAGCGGCCGAACGCCCCGGCGGGGCCGTCGCGGTAGTCGACAGGCGTCGGGCGGAAGCCGGGCGGCCAGCGGCACGGCAGCGCGCCCTGCGACGGCCGCTCGGCGTCCGGCCGCCCGACGTAGGCCGTCGCGTTGGGGACGTGCGCGAGGCCGCCGGCGTGGTCCGAGTGGAGGTGCGTCAGCGCGAGCGTCCGGATCTCCTCGGGCGGGACGCCGAGCGCGCGCAGCTGCGGGCCGACTTCGAGCGCGGCAGGCACGTCGAACTGGAGGAGGCGCTCGTAGACGAACGCCGACGCCGGGTCGCAGGCGAAGTAGCCCGGCTCGGCCGTCCGCGCCGTCTCGCCGGTGTCGACGAGGATCGGTCCGTCGGGGTGCTCGACGAGCCAGCATGTGACCGGCAGCCAGGGCGTCCAGCGCGGGTCGAGGGCGATGGCCGGCAGCCGCAGCGCGTCCGGCCCACCGTAGGCGCGGTGGGCCGCCTTCACGGCGACGCTGCCCGTCCGAAGCGCCGTGACGCGAATCCCGCCGACGTCAAGCACGAGGCGGGGCCAGAGCGGAGCGGGGCGGGCGGGCGCAGTCACGCGCGCCGTGACGACGGCCCCGCCGGCCGTGATCCCGGCGGCCGAGGCGGCGGCCGTCCGCAGGAACGTGCGCCGCGTCACGCGCGCTCCGTGCGGAGTCCTTCGGCGCGGGCGCGGAGGCGCTCCATCACGTCCGGGAGCGCCCGCCGGAAGCGCGGCCCGAGGCGTCCGGCGAGGAGCCCTCCGCCGAGGCCGTGGAACGAGACCTCGTGCGTGAACGCGATCCGGCCGGCGTCCGCCGCCGTCCACGAGCGGCGGACGCGGAGCTGGCCGAGCGGGAGGGCGGTGACGAGCGTGTACGCCCGCCCCGGCTCGACGCCGGCGATCTCGAAGCGGGCCGACGGTCCGCGTAGCGGCACGAGGCGTCCGCGCGCTCCGTCCTCGAACGACCCGTCGAGCGCGGCCGACGCCAGCTCGGTGTCCCACGTCGGCCACGCCGCGATGTCGGTCCAGACCCGCCAGAGCGCCTCGGGCGAGGCGTCCGTGACGACGGTGTGGGCGAACCGGCGCGGCGTCCCGGCGGCGAGAGCCGCGAGCGGGAGGGCGGTCCAGAGAGGCGACATCGGCGGAGCGGTGGGCGAGCCTCAACCTCTCCCCCGCCCTCGTCTCGTGCCTTCGCATCGGGTAAGAAACGCGCTACCGGTGGCGCGCGCGGACGCGGCTGAGCGACTGCGGCGTCATGCCGAGGTAGGAGGCGACGGTGTGCAGCGGGACGTGGAGCAGCAGGTCGGGCGTCTCGCGCTCGAACGCGGCGTAGCGCTCGGCGGCGGTCTGCCAGCGGGCGGCGTCGAGCGCCCGGTCGAGGTACGCATAGACGTCGCGGACGTAGGCTCGCCGGAACGCCGCGTACGCCGGCGACGCTGCCACGAGGCGGTCGTACGCCTCGCGCGAGACCCGCCGGACGTGCGCCGCGGTGAGCGTCTGCAGGCCCTCGGTCGCAGGCACGCCGCCGTCGAGGCTCGGGTAGACGGTGAACAGCGTCCCCGGCGGCACCAAGTGGCGCGTCACGTCGCGGCCGTCGGGCTCGGCGTAGAAACGCGCGTACCCCGCTTCGAGGAAGAAGAGCGTCCGGCACGTATGCCCGGGCGCCAGCAGGACGGTCCCCGCGTCGACGGCCTCGGGCGCGCTCCACGCCGCCTCGATGCGGGCCGCGTCGTCCGCCGGCACCGTCCCGTAGGTGCGCACGAGAGCAAGGAGGCCGCTCGTCACGCCGTCGTCCCGGCCCCCTCCAGCAGCGCGTCGACGGGCGGGAGGTCGTGGTACCAGTCGTGGTGCTTGCTCCAGCGTTTGCAGGCCAGGCAGACGGTTTCGAGCCACACGTGGCGGCATTTCGGGCACTGCCCGCCCGTCTCGAATGTGTTCCAGACGTGGTCGCACGTGCACGCCCAGCGGTCCGATGCCGTCGGCTCCCACGCGCATTTCGGACAGGCGATCTTCATCTCGTCGGCGGGCGTGTGCAGATCGGGAGTACGACTGCGTGCCCGGCCGGGTTCACCGGGTACGGTGGTGTCAGAGCGTGACGCGGATGCGGAGCGACGGCTGGACGCCCGGCAGCGAGCGCGTGCGCGGCACGAGGCCGCCGCCCGCATCCGGCCGGAGCGACCAGTCGAGAACGTTGCGGCGGCCGAGGACGTTGGCGACGTCGGCGGCGAACTCGATGCGCCGCGCCGCGCCGAGGGCGCGCGTGTAGGCCAAGCCGACATCGAGCGTGAGGTGCGGCGGGAGGCGGTCGTCCTCGGGGCGGTCCAGGACGACGCCCCCGACGGCGGCCGTCCCGGCGACGACCGGCAGGATATCGTAGTAGGCGCGGCGGTAGGCCCACGAGCGCCCCCAGACGCCGAGCCAGCGGGCGCGGGCGAGCAGGCCCGTGCCGTCGCGGCGGCCCCACGCGAGGACGTCGAGGCCGAGCGTCGCGCGGAGTGGCTCGGCCCACGGGGCCGGCACCCAGCGGCCGCCGAAGCGGGCGTCGCTGCGGCGCTCGGTCCGTGCGAGCGCGAGCGCGACGCTGGCCGCCCACCGCGGAGCCTGGCGCTCGACGCGCGCGCCAACGCCGAGCGCGCGGCCGGTCTCGTGCAGCAGGAAGTCCGCCTGCCGCGCGAGCGCCGCGCCGTCGGCCGCGGCGAGGAGTGCGCGGTCGTCCAGGCTGTAGACGTGCGGCAGCGCCTTGGCATAGCCCTCGACGCGGACCTCCCACGCGGCCGACGGCTGCCAAAGCGCCTCAGCAGCGAGGTGCAGCGCCGAGGGCGGCGCGACCGACCCGTCGACGGGCAGCCAGAGGGCGACCGTGGGGACGAGCGCGCTCGGCCCGAACGTGTCCAGCTCGACGCGCGCAGCGAACTGCCGGTAGACGCCCGCCGCGAGGCGCGCCGCGACCCCGTCGAGCGGGACCCCGGCGAGGCGGTCGCCGGGGCGCGCGTCGTAGCGGAGCGCGAGGCGCGGCTCGGCGAGGACGTCGCCTGAGGCGGCGAGGGCCGTCAGGCGGAGGCCGGGCTCGGCCGTCCAGCGCCCGCCGAGCCGGTGCGTGCTCTCGGCGAAGGCGGCCACGCGGACCTGCGTGTGGGCCGCATCGAGGTCGCGGAACGTGGCGACGCCGAAGCCGTCGGCGAGCAGGTGGAACCGGCTCCGGAGGACGGCCCCTTCCAGGCCGACCGTGGCCTCGTGGCCCGGCGCGAGCGCGACCACGGCGTCGGCCCCGGCACCGACGTCGAGGAGGTCGTTGCCGTTGTCTGGCGCGCGGCGCGCGTCGAGCGCCGCGGAGAGGCGGAGGCCCGCCGCGTCGGGCGTCTCGGCCCCCGTGAGGCCGATGTCGAGGCCCGTCGCGGCGTCGTAGCGCTGGCGCAGCGCGTGGCGGCTCAGGCGCGCGCCGCCGCCGAGGCGCACGCGCGCCGAGACGAGCGCGTCGGCCCGGACCGACGCGGCGAGGGTGGACCAGTGCGTGCCGTCGCGGGCGAGCAGGAACGCGCCCGCGTCGGGCGCGCCGGGGGCCGTGCCGGCGTGCGGCGCGCCGACGGCGAGCAGCTCCGTCGCGACGCCTGCCGTGCCGCGGTAGAGCGACGCCCGGAGCGCACGCAGCGCGCCGACGCGGACCCGCGTCGCGGCGTGGACGTCCGAGAACGACACGTCCGAGCCGTGGCGGTGCGTGTCGTAGAGCGGCCGTACGGGCGTCCCGTCGAGAGCGGCAGCGAGAACCGGGTCCACGTCGTTCCAGTCGCGCAGCGTGCGGTCGAGCGCGGCCGGCGGACGGAGGTCCCACAGGCTGCGGCGGACGGCCACGAGCGACACGGCCTCGACCGGCTCTCCTCGCCACGTGCCGATGCGCGCAGCGCTCTGCACCCGCGCGCTCGCCGCGTACGCGTCGGCTTCGACGGCGAACGCGGTC
>JANPJI010000355.1:0-5446 GCA_031425425.1 Rubricoccaceae bacterium | reverse complement strand
CCTCGTCGCGTCGGGCGTCGACGGCGTGGACATCGAGACGGTCGAGGTGGTCCGCTTCGACGACATGGCCGTCGAGCGGTCCGACCTGACGATCCGCGCCGGCGGCCAGGTCGTCGGGCAGGGCAAGTCGCTCGTGATGTGGCGGCTCGTGGACGGCGCGTGGCTCTACGTCCGCGACATGTGGAGCATGAACGCGCCCACGACGACGGCCTCCAACTGACTCCCCGCCGGGGCGTGCCCGTGGCGCTCCGGCCTCCCGCTTCCCTCTTTCCCGCACTCCGATGAACCGCTTCCTTCTCGCCCTGCTCGCGCTCACGCTCGCCGCCCCAGCGCTCGCTCAGGATTCCGGCCCCTTCGTCTACGCCAGCTACAGCGTGTGCGAGCCGGCCACCGTCGCCGCCGCCGACGCCGCCCGCACGGGCCTCAACGCCGCGCTCGACGCCCACGTCGCCGCGGGCCGCATCTCGGCGTGGGGCGCGATGGCGCACCACTCCGGCGGCGCCTGGACGCGGGCCACCTACCACGTCGCGCCGACGCTCGCCGCCCTGATGACCTTCCAGGACACGTGGCAGGCCGAGGTCGGCCGCGACCACGCCGCTGCCCGCACGGCCAACCGCACGTCGTGCACGCAGCACGTGGACTACATCTGGCGCCTCGTCGCGTCCTCGGCACCACCGGCCGAGGCGGGCGGCGACCGCGCGCCGTTCGGCGGCTCGACCTACATGCAGTGCGGCTCGGGCGGCCTCGCCCGCGCCGACGCCCTCTTCCGCGAGCACTTCGCCGCCAACCTCGACGCGATGCTGCGCGACGGCGCGATCTCGCGCTGGACGTGGCAGGCCCACGTGATGGGCGGCGCCTTCACGCGCATGCTCGTCCTCGACACGGCCTCGGCGCTGGCGACAGTGCAGGCAATGGGGCGGGTCGGCGACGGCGTCAACGCCGCCGCGCTCGCCGAATTCAACACGCTCTGCCCGACCCACCAGGACTACATCTGGGCCGTCGCCAGCTCGCGCTAGAGCGGAGCGCGGTTGCTCGTGAGCCGGCCCACTCGCCCTACGACGTCCCCCGGTCCGGGTATCCCGGTCTCCTCGGGGAGTGGGACAGGGTAAGGGGGCAGCGTACGAGCAACCGCGCAGCACAGTAGCTCGCGCACACCCCACCTCGCTCCTACTCCAATGAACCGTTTCACACTCGCCGTTCTGCTCGCTGCCGGCCTCGCCGCGTGCCAGTCGTCCGCCGACGCGCCCGCCGCCGACGCGCCCGCCGCCGACGCGGCCGAGACGCCCGTCCAGACCGTCTCCGACGCCGCGTCCGTCCGGCCGGCCATCGAGGCGCTGACGGCCTCGTATCAGGCCGCCGCCCGCGCGGGCGACGCCGACGCCATCGCGGCGCTCTACACCGACGACGCCGTGCTCCACCCGGCCGGCAAGCCGGCCGTCCGGGGCCGCGCCGCGATCGACGCCGACATCGCCACCAGCCACGGCGAGCCGACCGAGCTCACGTTCACGACCGGCGACGTCGTCGCCTCGGAGGCAGGCGACCTGGCCTACGAGGTCGGCACGGCCGTCTGGCCGGACGGGCCGGGCAAGTACCGCACGGTCTACCGCCAGACGGACGCGGGCTGGCGCATCGCGGCCGACACGTGGAGCCACGACGCCCCGCCGACGGCCGCCAACTGACCCGCTCGGAGGCTGACCGTGAATGCCGTCGGCCCCGCGCACGCGGGACTGACGGCGGATAGAAGGTCGCGGCGCTCCTTCACAGTCGGCCGATCACTGGCGGCTCTCTCGCCGAGCGCTGCCTCTCCAGAACCCACGATGTCCGCTCCGCAGAAGATGAACCGCCGGGCGATGCTCCAGGCTGGCCTCGGTGCCGGCGTCGGCGCGCTCGCCGCCGGCTTCCTGCCCGCCGCGCGCCCCGCGGAGGGCTGCGAGACGCCCGCCCAGACCGAAGGCCCGTTCTACCCCACGCGCGAGCAGCCCGACACCGACGTCGACCTCACGCGCGTCCTTGGCCGCACCGACCGCGCCGCGGGCGACGTCGTCGGCATCCGCGGGCAGGTGCTCGACGACGCGCTCCAGCCCGTCGCCGGGGCGCTCGTCGAGATCTGGCAGGCCAACCACCACGGCCGCTACCACCACGACGCCGACCCGAACCCGGCCGCCGAGGACCCCGCCTTCCAGGGCTGGGGCCGCGTCCGCACAGGGCCGGGCGGCCACTACTCCTTCACGACCGTCGTGCCGGGGGCCTACCCCGTGGATGCGGATTGGTGGCGGCCGCCGCACGTCCACTTCAAGGTGGCCAAGCGGGGCTACCACGAGCTCGTCACGCAGATGTACTTCGCCGGCGAGGCGCTCAACGAGGCGGACCGGCTGCTCCAGTCCATCCCCGAGGCCGACCGCGACCGGGTCGTGGTGACGCTCGCCGACGCTGCGCCCCACGACGACCCGCCGCGGACGGGCGTCTTCAACATCGTCCTCCAGCGCGTCGCCTGAGCGCGCCGCGATCTCCCCTCCGACCCATGCCTCAGACCGTCGTCATCACCGGGTGCAGCTCCGGCTTCGGCCGCGACCTCGCCCAGCACCTCGCCCGCCGCGGCGACCGCGTCTACGCCACGATGCGCGCGACGACCGGCCGAAACGCGGCCGCGACGCTCGCCCTGCTCGACCTCGCCGACACCGAGCGCCTCGACCTCCGCGTGCTCGACCTCGACGTCACCGACGACGCCTCGGTGGAGGCCGCAGCCGAGACGGTGGCCGCCGAGTCCGGCGCGGCCGACGTGCTCGTCAACAACGCCGGACAGATGTTCGGCGGGATCACCGAGGCGTTCACGGCTGCCGAGATGGCGCGTCAGCTCGACGTCAACGTCGTCGGCGTGCACCGCGTCCACCGGGCGTTCCTGCCGGCGATGCGCGCGCGCGGCGCGGGCCTCGCCGTCGTCGTCGGGTCCACGGCCGGGCGCTGTGCCCTGCCGTTCTTCGGCGTGTACCACGCGAGCAAGTGGGCGCTCGAAGGCTACACGCAGGCGCTCCGCTACGAACTCGCCGCCTCTGGCGTCGACGCCGTGATGGTGGAGCCCGGCCCGTTCACGACGGCCCTCTTCCCGTCCATGACGGCCCCGGCCGACGCCGACGGGCGCGCCGCGTCCTACCCCGCCGCCGTCCGAGAGGCCTTCGAGGCCATGGGGACCGACTTCCAGGCGATGCTCGCCAATCCCGAGACACCGACCGACCCGGCCCTCGTCGCGGAGGCCATCGCGGCCCTGGCCGACATGGAGCGCGGCACGCGCCCGTTCCGGACGGTCGTCGGGCTGGACTTCGGCGTCCGCGCCCGCAACGCCGACGACGCCCCGCACGACACGGCGCTGCTCGCGGCGTTCGGGATGAGCGACTTCGCGACGCTGGCTGGCCCCGACCTCCGGTTGGCCGTCCCCGACGCCGTCGCCCCGTGAGCCGGACCGCCGCCGCCGCCGGCCTGACGCGCGGGCTGGGCCTCGTCGCCGCGATGGCGATCATCCTCGCCAACGTCATCGGGACGGGCGTCTTCGTCAAGGCCCGCGTGATGACGTGCAACGTCGGCGAGCCGTGGCTCGTGATGGCGGCCTACGTGCTCGGCGGCGTGCTGGCGCTGTTCGGGTCGCTCGCCTACGCCGAGCTGAGCACGATGATGCCCCACGCGGGCGGCGCGATGAACTACCTCCGGGCCGCCTACGGCCGCCGCTGGGGCTTCCTCTACGGCTGGATGGAGTTCGTCGCCGGCACGTCGGCCGCCGGAGCGGCCATCGCCATCCTGTTCGTCGTGTTCCTGAACGACGTGCTCGGCGGGGCGCTCTCGCCGCTCGCGCAGCGCGTACTGCCACTCGTCGTGCTCGCCGTCGTCACCGGGCTCAACCTCCTCCCGGTCCGCCGGTCGGGGCACGTGGTGACGGCGCTGACGGCGGTCAAGGTCTCGCTCGTACTCGGCATCGGTGTCGCCGCGTTCGTGTGGGGCGACGGCTCATGGGGCCACTTCGGCGCGTCCGGCGCCGCGGCCTCGTGCGCGGACGTACCGGCGAGCGCGCGGTTCGGGCTGGCGGGTTTCGGCGCGGCGATGATCGGCGCGCTGTGGAGCTACCAGGGCTGGGACCAGCTCGTGCTCGTCGCCGGCGAGGTCCGGCGGCCATCCTGGACGCTGCCGCGTGCGCTCGTCGGCGCGGCGGCGCTCGTGACGGTCCTCTATCTCTTCGTCAACGCGGCCTACTTCTACGTGCTCGCGCCCGAGGCCGTCGCGGGGGTCTCGCCCGACTCGTCGGTGGCGCGCGAGGTGATGGTGCGCCTCTTCGGGGCCGGCGTGGCGTCGCTCCTGGCGGCGGGCCTGATGCTGTCGTCGTTCGGGACGCTCTACACGGGCACGCTCGTCGTGCCCCGCGTGACGTACGCCCTCGCGCAGGACGGCCTGCTGCCGGCCGCGTTCGCCCGCGTGGATCCCGCCACGCGCATCCCGCGGGCCGGCGTGCTGGCCTTCGGCGCGTGGACCATCGTGCACACGGCCTCGGGCACGTTCGAGGTCCGGAGCGACCTCTCGGTCGTCGTGCTGCTCGCCTTCCTCGGGCTGACCGTCAGCACTGTGTTCCGACTCCGGCAGACGATGCCGGACGCCGAGCGGCCGGTGCGGGCGTGGGGCTACCCGGTCGTGCCGGCGCTCTACCTGCTCGCCGTCGTGCTCCTGATCGGCAACACGTTCGTGGCGACGCCCGGCCGGGCGCTCGCCGGCTTCGGCCTCGTCGCGCTCGGCCTGCCGGTCTACGCCTACTACGCCCGCCGCCGCCCACCCGACGGCCCGGCCGACCGCCCCGACGCGCCGCGTCTGCCCGCCGCAAAGACGCCCGCCGCGGCACACGCCGAGGCACTCGCCTGACTCGCCCATAGGGCCGGGCTCACCCGGCGCTCACCATCCACCGGTCACCGCTCTTCGCCATGCCGCTGCTCCCCGCTCTTTCCGAGAGCCGCCCGCTCCGCCTCACCACCGTCACCGCGATGTACGTCGCGCAGGGCATCCAGATCGGCCTGCTCGTGACCGCCTTCCCCGCTTACATGGCCGCGCAGGGCGTCTCGCCCGTCGCCATCGGCGGCTGGATCAGCGCGCTCATCCTGCCGTGGACGCTCAAGCTGTTCTACTCGCCCCTCATGGAGCGCTACACGTTCCTCGCGATGGGCCGCCGGCGGCCGTGGATCCTGGCCGGGACGCTAGGCGCGGCGGCGGGCTACGCCGCGATGGCGCTCGTGCCCGACCCGCTCGGCCAACTCGGCCTCCTGACGGGGATCATGGTCGGCGGCAGCCTCTTCCTCGCGCTCCAGGACATCGCTACCGACGCGCTCGCCATCGACATCGTCCCACTCGACGAGCAGGGCCGCGCCAACGGGCTCATGTGGGGCGGCAAGGCGCTCGGAGGGGCTGCGGCGGCCGC
>JANPJI010000354.1:0-3240 GCA_031425425.1 Rubricoccaceae bacterium | reverse complement strand
CCTCACCGAGCAGCTTCAGTTTTCGGAAGAGCCGACCGTCGTCAACGGCGTCGTGACGAACCTGCCGATCCCGTCGTCGATCTCCACGCAGGAAGCCTACGACCGCGGCCGCACGGTCGAGGTCGGCCTGAAGTGGTCCCTGTAATAGCTTTTTCAACCCCCCTCCCGATGAACACCTTGACCCCCCTCCGCCACATCGCCGCGCTCGCCCTCGTGGCGGCCGCCCCGGCTGCGCTCGCCCAGAGCGAGCTCTACGTCGACGCCGACGCCACCGGCGCCAACACCGGCACGTCGTGGGCGAACGCCTACACGTCGCTCACGGCCGCCCTTCAGCAGACCGAGATCTCCGGCCCCGGCGACGTCTGGGTCGCCAGCGGCCGCTACGTGCCCGGCACCAGCCGCACGGCCACGTTCACCATCGTGCAGGGCGTGCGGGTGATCGGCGGCTTCCGCGGCACCGAGGCGTCGGTCGCCGAGCGCCCGGCGAACTTCCTCAGCGTCGCGCCGACGATCCTCGACGGCGACTACGACAACGGCAGCCCGACGGCCATCGGCGACGTGACCGCGACCTACGACGTGGTCACGTTCACGGGCGTCGGCACGCTCGACGGGGTCATCGTCGAGGGCGGCAACGACCCCCGCGCGCTCTCGGTCGTCGGCCCGGCCGGCTTCTCGGGCGGCATCCTCGTCAACGGCCCCGACGCCAGCGGCTCGACGATCCGCAACGCGGTCGTCCGCAACAACGACGCGACGCAGACGGGCTCCATCGGCGGCTTCGTCGCCGGCTACACCCTCGTCAACGTGCTCGTGACCAACACCGGGTCTGGCCCGACGCCGAACGACGTCGTCGCGGCGGTCGGGGCGCGGTCGGACCTCGTCTCGGACCCGGCTGCCAACTTCCCGATCTTCTTCGACAACGTGACGATCGCCGGCAACGGCGGCCAGGTCTACTCCGAGACCGAGGGCAACGCGACGTTCCTGCTCACGGCCGAGAACAGCATCTTCTACGGCAACCTCCAGAGCCTGCCCGCGGGCAGCCTCCAGCTGCAGGGCTCCGACGCCATCCTGACCAACGTCATCTTCGACGGGCAGGACCAGTGCGGGGCGGCGATCGCGACGTGCACGAACGTCGTCGCGACGAACCCGCAGCTGAGCACCGACGGCTTCTTCTCGCTTCAGGCGGGCTCGGTCGCGCTGGACTACGGCAACACGGCGCTCGTGCCGGCTGGCGTGACGACCGACGGCGCGGGCCGGCCGCGCGTCCAGGGGGCCGCCGTCGACGCGGGCGCGTTCGAGGGCACGGCACCGGTCGCTGTCGCCGGCGAGGGCGGCCCCGCGGAGCGCATCCCCGCGGTCACGCTCAGCGTCGCGCCGAACCCCTCGGGCGGCCGCGCGACGGTCCACCTCTACCTCGCCTCGACCGAGCGCGTGACGGTGACCGTGTACGACGTGCTCGGCCGGCTCGTGGCGACGCTCCACGACGGCCCGGTCGCGGCCCGGACCGCGTTCACGGCCTCGTTCGACGGGACGCGGCTCGCGCCGGGCTCCTACGCCGTCCGCGCGGCGAGCGACAGCGGGGTGGCGATGCAGCGCGTGGTCATCCTCCGATGACGCACCCGTTGCTGACGGCCCGCGGGCACGCGGCGCTCGCGCTCGCCGCGGCCCTCGTCGCCGCGCTGATCGCCGTCGCCGGCTGCGACGAGGCCGTCCCGTTCGACGTCAACCGCGGCAACCCCGTCGCGGCGCGCTTCGCGACCGACACGACGGCGCTCTCGCCGGCCGCGCCCGGCGCGGCCGTCCCGGTCGCGGTCCGCCTGACCGGGGCGGACCGCGGGCCGGTCGCGAACTGGCCCGTCGCGTGGGCGTCGCGGTCGTCGTCGCCCATCTCGACCGACCCGCAGGGGAGCCTCTCCGCAGACACGGTCCGGACCGACGCCGACGGTGTCGCCCGCGTCACGTGGACGCTCGGCTCGGCCGCGGCGACGTACCGCCTCGACGTCGCCGCGGTGGGCGTCGACTCGCGGACGGGGCCGATTTCGCCCCGCCCCGGCCCCGACCTCCTCATCGTCGCGCAGCCGTCGGCCCCGCGGCCGACCGCAGGGCCGCGCGCGCCCTCGCCGAGCCCATGACGCCTCTTCCGACCTGCCGCCTCCTCTCCGCCGGCCTCGTGCTCGCGCTCGCCGCCGGGCTGGGCGCGTGCGACCTCAGCACGGTCCAGGGCGAGACCCCCAGCTTCCTCTCGTTCGCCGGTCAGCTGCCCGACGGTCGCACTCTGGGCTTTGCCCGCGACGCGGTCCCGTTCGTCGACAGCACGGTGACGATCCGCGTGTTCGTCGGCGACACGGTCAACGTGCGCTCGGGCCAGGGCCTGCCGGCGGGCGAGGGCACCGCGCGCGTTGCGTGGTCCGTGACCGACGGCACGGTCGAGAGCGCGCTCTCCGAGATCGACGGGTTCGGCATCGCCGAGGTCCGCTGGCGGCTCGGCACGGACACGCTCCGCCAGAGCATCACGGCGCGCCTCGTCGGCGACGGCGTCGCTGAGCGCACGACGACGTTCGAGTTCGCGGGCATCCTGCCCGGCCCGCCGGTCGCGCTCGAGCTGGCCGCAGACGCGCCAGGGATCCGCGAAGGGGCGACGACGACGGCGCGCGTCGGCGCGCTGCGCGACCGCTTCGGGAACGCGTGGGACCGCTCCTTCTTCACGTTCGCCCTCGCGTCGTCCGCCCCGGCCGTCGTGGCGACGAGTGGCCTCTCGTCCACCGGGACGGCGACGCTGAACGGCGTCGGCGCGGGCGAGGCGACGCTGACCGCGACCGCGACGGGGCGGCTCGGCCAGTCTCCCGGCGACTACGACCTCAGCGGCCTCTCCGTGCAGGGGACGGTGACCGTCTCGGTCGAGGCGTTCGACGGGTTCGAGGCGCGGGCGACGCAGCTGAGCGCCGGCGAGGCGTTCGGGTGCCTCGTCGCCGCGGCCGGCACCCAGGCCACGGCAGGCGCGGTGTACTGCTGGGGCCGCGCCGCCGACGGCCGCCTCGGGGCACCGTCGCTCGCCGAGACGTTCCTGCCGGCCCCGCGCCCCGGGCTCGCCGTCGAGGGCCTGCCCGCCGGCGGGGCGGTCCGCGCCCTCGACGCGGGCCGCGCGCACGCGTGCGCCGCCGGCGTCGACGGCGAGGTGTACTGCTGGGGGGCCCACGGGGCGGGGCAGCTCGGCAGCTTCGGCTCCCGCCCCGGGGGCAGCCG
>JANPJI010000353.1:0-2227 GCA_031425425.1 Rubricoccaceae bacterium | reverse complement strand
CCCGGGTTGAAGGCGCAGGGACAGAGTCGACTCCTCTTCAGACCACAGCCGCCGGCTCCATGCTCCGCCTCGCCGCCCTCGCCGCCCTCGTCGTCCCGCTCGCCGCCCACGCCCAGCACGCCGGGCACGGCACGGCCGGGCCGCCGGCGGGAACGTCCACACCGTCGACCGACCTCATCCTCGGGCGCATCGACGTCCGGACGTCGGCGACGGGCGAGGCGGCCCGCGAGATCGAAACCGGGATGCTCGCCCTCCACAGCTTCTGGTACGAGGAGGCCCGCGACCACTTCGTCGCCGCGCAGCGCCTCGACCCCGGCGCGGCGCTGGCCTACTGGGGCGAGGCCGCCACCCACGACCACCCGCTCTGGAGCCAGCACGACTCGACGGCCGGCCGCGCCGTCTTCGCCCGCCTCGACAGCGTCCGCGCCGCGGGCACGCTCCGGTCGACGGCGCGCGAGACGGCGACCCTGGACGCGCTCCGGGCGCTGTTCGCGACCGGACCCGCGCTCTCCGTCCGCCGCGACCGCTACGCCGAGGCAACGGCGCGCCTCGCCGCGGCCGACCCGACCGACGACGAGGCGGCCGTCTTCGCCGCCCTCGCCGCGATGTCGCAGGACGCCTTCGACCTCAACACGGCCGCGTCCGTCGTCCCGGTCGCGGCCGGGCTCGAAGACGTGGTGCTGCGCAATCCCGAGCACCCCGGCGCGGTCCACTACCTCATTCACGCCTACGACTCGCCCGCGTTCGCGCGCCTCGGGCTGCGCCCGGCGCGGGCTTACGCCGCGCTCGCGCCCGCATCGTCGCACGCGCTCCACATGCCGAGCCACATCTTCCGCGAGCTGGGCATGTGGGCCGAGAAGGAGGCCTCCAACCGCGCCGCGTGGGCGGCGTCGGTGGCGTGGCAGGAGCGGACCGGCCGGCCCGTCGCGGCCCGCGACTACCACGCGCTCACGTGGCTCCTCGACGCGCTCCTCGCCCAGGGCCGCTTCGCGGACGCCCGCGCCGTGCTGGCCGTCGCCGAGGCGGACGCCGCCCTGGCCGCGCAGCGCGGCGAAGAGGCCGGCTACCCCGCTGCGACGGCCCTCTCGCTGCCCGCGGCGTACCTCCGCACCGCCCGCGTGGCCGGCCTCCCCGGCGTCGCCTTCCCGGTTCCGGACGGCCTCGACGTCGCCTCGACAGAGCCGGGCGCGCTCTACGGCCTCGCCCTTCGTGCCGCGCTCTCCGGCCAGGACGACGTGCTCGCCGCCATCGTCGCCGCCGGCGCTGTGGCAACCCGCGACGCGCCGCCCTCGGTCGCCTCCACCGTTGCCGCCGACGTGGCCTTCCTCGACGCGCTCCGCCTCCACGCCCACGGCGACGCCCGCGCGTTCGACGCCGCCCGCGAGGCCGTCCGCCTCGACGTGGAGGCGAACCCGACGGACGCGCCGACGAGCCCGGCCCACGTCCTCCTCGCGGACCTGCTGCTGGCCCGCGGCGACGCGGCCGCCTCGCTCGCGATGTACCGCGCCATGGCGGCGGCCTACCCGAACCGAGCCAACACGGCCCTCGGCATCGCGCGCGCCTCGGCCGCCACCGGCGACACGGCCGCCGCCCGCGACGCGTACGCCGCCCTCCTCCAGACGTGGACCCGCGCCGACGCCGGCCTGCCCGCCGCGGACGAGGCGCGCGCCTACCTCGCTGCCCAGCTGGCCCCGTAACGGTCACGCAACCCTCTCCTGACGCGCCCAGCCTCCATGTCGGAGCTGGGCGCGCTGTTGAACGGTTGCGGCGCGATCAGCCACACCCCGTGGAAGATCCGCAATTTACACAGGAATAACACGCTCCCGCACGGACCGTAATCGATCCGCAGTTCGGACATGCCGGCGCGTCGTCCTGGTTGCGGAAGGCCGTCGGGCGCGCCTCGGTGAGGAACTGCTCGACCGTCCCGCCGACCATCGCCGGGGCACCGGCGGCCCCGCCGCCGTCACCGCCAGAGGTCGTGCCCGCCGCGCCGGCCGCGAACAGGTCCGCCTGCGTCTGGTCTGCTGCGGCCCCGTGGACGGCCGCCTCGGCGGCGACTGCCGCGACCGGGTCCGACGGGGCCTCGTCCGCCGCCGCCGCGATGGCCTCGGCGACGGGCGCCTCCAGGAACTTGAGCGAGAGGTAGCGGAAGATGTAGTCCGTGATCGACTTGGCGATCGGGATCTGCTGGTTCGTCGTGAACCCCGCCGGCTCGAAGCGGACGTGC
>JANPJI010000352.1:0-5680 GCA_031425425.1 Rubricoccaceae bacterium | reverse complement strand
CACGGGCACGGCCTCCGGGGCGGGCGCAGCCGACAGGACGCCCGATACCGAGGCGCGCTCGACGAGCCCCCGCATCTGCGCGTCGCGCGTCGCACCCCAGTTCCGCTGCCACAGGCCGACCCCCCCGGCCATCGCGGCACCGAGCAGAAGGGCCACGAACCCGGACATCCAGGCCCCGGCCTCGCCGGACATCAGCCCCATCACCGCGACGAAAATGCCAACGAGTGCAACGACGCCACCGACCCACACCAGCGGGAGCGCGTCGGACCGGCTCGTGCGCACGTCGAGGCGCGACCCGCCGGCGGCGGGTTCGAGGCTGAGCACGAGGTTGCCGTTGCGCCACTCGCGCACGTCGCCCGTCGCGTCCACCGTTCCGCGCGCGCCGAACGTCCGGCGCGCGTCGGTGACGAGACGCTCCCACAGGCCGGCGGACGGGGGCGCGGCGAGGAACGCCGTGTGGCCGACCCCGGTCGTGACGCCTGCTCGCGTCTCGCGCCGGCTCTCGGGCACGCCGAGGCGGACGGCCCGCGCCGCGGCCTCGACGAACTCGCGGCGGATGCCGGACGCCTCGCCGGCCTCGGCGAGCTCGGCCACGGTCAGGCCGTCGGGCGCGGCGCGGCGCGCGGCACGCTCCTGATCGGCGGCGGCGCGCTCGAACACGTCGCGGATTTCTTGCTCCGAGAAGGGCTGGTCCGTGCTCATCAGGATCGGTGGAGGCGGAGAGGCCCTGTTTGGCGCGGGGCCAAGCTAGCGCGTCGGCCCGCGGTGCCGGACGGCGGGCGGGCCGGCACCGAGCGCCTCGGTGTCGCTCTCGTCGCCGAGCGCCTCGAAGGCGTCGCGGAGCGGTGCCCGCTGCGGTGCCCGCTCCGCACCCTCCGCCCCGGCCGGACGCGCCCCGGCAGACAGCGCCTCGGCGACGTCTTCACCAGAGACACTCGGATCTGCCCGCACGAGCAGCGGGGCGATCTGGTCGGCGAGGGCACCGAGCGCCTCGAGCTTCTTGCCGCGCCACCGGCGGTCCAGCGTCGTCGTGAGCGGGACCGCGACGGCGGTGGCGAGCACGAACGCCACGAGGGCAGCCAGAAACACAGCCACGCCGGCGACGCCCAACCCGTTGAGGGATGCCCCGACGACGAGCGCGACGAGGAAGCCTGCCAGGCCCCCATACGCCGCACCCTCGACGGCCGGGCTGGACAGCCCGACGAGTTGCGTCAGGCGCAGCTTGGTCCGCTCGCCGCGCGGGCTCGCGAGCACCTTCGTCTGGATGCCGAGGCCACTCGTGTGGGTCCACTCGAACGCCTGGCCGACCTGCTTCTGGCCGCCGGTCGTCATCCCGAAGGCGGCCCCAGCGTCGGCACCGAACGTGTCCTGAGCCGCTGCGACGGCGTCCTCCCAGCCAGCCTGCGTCAGCGGCCCGTCGAGCCAGCGCTCGACGACGACCTGCGTGCGCGTCTGCGCCGTCTGCCGCGAGAGCGTGCGGCCGGCGGAGTCGATCTCGGCCGCGGCGGCGCGGAGGTCGGCCGGGTCGAGGCCCGCCTCCTGCCCGAGGCGCTCGATCTCGTCCAGCGTGAGCCCGTCGCGGGTGGGCTCGCGGGCGGCCTCGGCCTGCCGCTCGGCCGCCCGCGCGATGATGTTCGCGACTTCGTGTTCGGTGTAGGTCCGCATCGGGCTCGGTCAGGCGCGCGCCCGGCGCGGCGAAGAGAGGAACAGATCGTCGTCGGATGGGAGCGGGTCAACGAGGTCGACGAGGCCGGGTGCAACGGGCAGCGGCGCAGCAGGCTCCGGCGCAGCAGGCTCCGGCGCGAGGTCCGGGGCGGTCGGGGCGACGCTCGCGTCGGGTGCAGCCAGCCGGGCGACCCGGTCGAGGACGGCGTCGAAGCGGACCGGCTCACGGTGCGACCGCCGGACGGCCGACCACCGGATCACCGCGTAGAAGGCCAGGGCGACAGCCAGGAAGCCCGCGGCGACCGCAAACCCGGCTCCTGCACTCTCCTTCAACCCGACGGCCACACCGAACAGGATGCCGCAGAGCGCGATGATCGACGACATCACGTTCGCTGCCGTGCCGTCGCCCTGCTCGCCCGACTCGATCGTCACCCGCGTCCCGTTGCCGACGGGTTCCGCCGTGATCCGGACCATGACGACCTGCACGCCCTCCCCGACGACATGCGCCCACGTCCGCTGGCCTCCGATCTGCTCCGTCACGCCCTGCACCTTGAACGTGCGCCGGAAGTCGGAGACCGCTGCGGCCCACACGTCGTCGCTCAGAGGGCCCGGCACGAGGCGCGTGCGTCGCGTCGCGAGTGGGACGCCACGCCACGTTGGGACGCCGGGCGTGTGGCGGACCGAGCCGGCGGCAGCCGCGATGGCCGCCGGATCGATCCCGGCCGCGCGGCCGATCTCCTGGAGTTCGGCGAGCGTGAGGCCGTCGTGAGACGAGTCTCCGTCAGCGGTGGCCCGGGAGGCGTCGGCGAAGATGCGGCGGGCCTCCTCTTCAGAGAAGCGGTCCATGGCTCAGGCGCGCGCGCGGCGCGGGGCGTCGGGGAAAGGGTCCAGGTCATCGGGTTCCACGTCACCCAGGAGCGCCGCGTCGATCCGACCGGCCGGTGCGGACGCCGTGGGTGCAGCAGGCGCATAGACAGGCAGGCCGGGTGCCGCATCGGGCGCGACCTGTGCGGAGTCGCGGGCGACGAGTTCGAGGCGGTCCAGCAGCGCGTCCACGCGAACGGTCTGGCGCCGGTGCCACACCCGCAGGCCGATCTGCGTCCCGCCCAGAAAGAGGGTGGACTGCACGGCCAGGATCACGGCCGGAATCCACAGCTCGGGATCGACTCCGAACGCGAAGAGCGCCCCGAACAGGACTGCCATCACGGCCGTGATGGCCCCGGCGATGGTGAACCCGAGCGCAAAGTCCCGCGACGAGCGCGTCACGACGATGCGCGTGTCGGTCCCGACCGGCTCCAGGGCGACGCGGGTGACCGCCTGGGCGTTGCCGCCGCCAGTCGCGGCCGTCCACTCGCGCGTGCGGCCGACCTGCCCTGCCGTGCCGGTCCGCCCGAACTCGGTCCGCGCCGCGGCGACCATGGCCTCCCACGCCTCGTCCGAGACGTGCCCGCGCACGACGCGGTGCCGGACCGTCTCCGTTGGGACGCCGAGCAGGCCCCGCTGCGGCTCCGGGACGTCGATCTCGGACGCGGCGGCGGCGACGAGAGTGGGGTCCAGACCGGCGGCGCGCGCGGCCTCTTCGAGGTCTTCGAGCGAGAGCCCGCCCGCGGCGCTCCCGGCGACGCGCTGCCGCTCGGCGACGCGAGCGAAGACCTTCTGCGCCTCGGCTTCGGTGTACGTGCGGGCCATCTCGGTGCGGAAGGTCGGAGACGGAAGGTAGGCCGCGCTCAGCGGACGTAGCTCGCCGCGTTGACGTCGACCGTCGTTCCGGTCGCGTGGTCGGCCAGGCCCGAGGCCAGAAAGACCACCACCGGCGCGATATCGTCAGGCTCGGTGAGCCGGTCCAGGGCCACGCCGGCAGTGATGGCCGCCTCGCCGTGCTCCGCGATCGACGCCGCGGCCATGTCGGTCCGCGTGAAGCCCGGGGCGACGCCGAATGCGGCCACGCCGCCGCCCGCCCGCGCGACCGATTTCGTGAGAGCGACGAGCCCTCCTTTCGAAGCGGCATACGCCCAGTAGTCCGGGTCGTCGCCGCGGAAGGCGGCCCGGCTCGACACGGTCACGATGCGCACCACGACGCCCTCTTCCCCCGCCGCTCGCCGCGCGGCGGCGTGGCGGACCGCCGCCCGGCACAACCCGGCTGCCGCGCGGAGATTCACGGCCTGCGTCCGGTCCCACACGTCCAGCCACCCGTCGGCCCCGTCTGCGCCGGGCAGGCCGTCGAGCGGGGCGGGCTCGAAGATGCCCGCGTTGGCGACGAGCACGTCGACCCGCCCGAAATGGGCGAGCGCGGCGCCCCAGAGAGTCTCGGGAGCGTCGCGCTCGGCCAGGTCGGCCTGAAACGGGGTGCCGCCGATCTCGTCGGCGAGCACCTCTGCGGCATCGCGATTCGTCGCATAGTGGATGCCCACGTGGGCTCCGCTCGCGGCGAGGCGCTGTGAGACGGCTCGGCCGATGCCGCGGCTCGCGCCCGTGACGAGCGCGACGCGGCCGTCCAGCCGAACGTCCACGCTAGTTGGCGGCCGTTCGGTGCAGGAGCACGACGAGTCCGTCGGACGTGGTCAGGCGGATGTCGTCCGCGCCGAGGATCTCATACGCGACGGCCGGTCCCTGGTCGGCGACGATGCGGCCTTCGAGCGTCGCGAACTGGAAGGTCCGCTCGCGCTCCATCGTGTCCTGGTCCTGCTCCACTTCGAGGAGCACGTGCGCCTGACCGTCGGCGCTGAACTCGCAGGCCATCTCGTCGACGGTCGCGCCGAAGTCCTCGATCGCGCCGAGGCGCTCGACCGTGGCGAGCTCCCACTGCCCGACGAGCGAGGGATCGATGGCCGTCGAGATCGGGGACGAAACCGGGACGCCCGGTGAGAACTGCTGCGTCTGCGCCTTCGCCGGGACGACGAGCATGCAAGCAGCAGGGAGAGCGAAGAGCGCGCGGGACATGGCCATGTGTGTGAGGTGGGTGTGAATGCTAGTCGTTTAACGCCGGCCGAACTCCGGGTCGTACGCCACCAACGGCGAGGCTCTGAAAAAGTTCGAGTGTCTCGTTCTCGCGGTCCAGCATCAGCCGGTCTCCGGCAAAGGTAAAACGGTACGCGTCCTCGTCAATCAGGAGGTACGCTCCGGCGACAGTGTAGGGCTCTTCCGAGTCGTCTCCACCATCACGGCTCACAAAAGAGCGGCCGTCGGGCTCGAACCGGAGTCGCCACGCGTGCCCTCCGCCCGCTCCAGACCACGTCCCAACGAGCGCCGGGTCGAGAGCCTCGCCGGGGTCGGCCGGACGCAGTGTGAGGATGACGCCCGAGCGAAGGTCGCGGACGACGAGGCCGGCTGCGTCGCGAGCGACGGCGAGGACGGTCGTGCTGCCGGGGGCACGGACGATGAGTTGCCCGTTCGCCTCGATGTAAGCGTCGTCCGTGATCAGCGCCGACAGCTCGCCGTCGTCCGGATCCAGCGTCACGGTCGTGGTAACGAGGCGGTCGCCCGTGAACGTCATACGGGTGAACACGACGACATCGTCGCCCGGCGAGTTCTCGACGGTCGTCATCTCCCACGTTCCGACCTCGCCGAGTGCGCCCTGCGCCGTGGCGGGGCCGGACAGGAGAAGGAGGAGCGCAGCGGCGAGGTGCCCCGCAGGCAAGATCTGAGACATCGGGACAAGCGAGTGGCCGCCTCACACGCTCCGCACACCGGCCGGTTCACTGACCCGGACGTATTCACGGGCGTCCAGGCCGAGCGCTCTACCCCGCCGTCGGGCGCGGCAGGCCGGCGGGTACCGCGGCGCGCACGGCCGGGCGCGGCGCAGGCGTCCCGGCCGGGGCCTCGGCGGGGCGGCGCCACACGGGCACCGCCGAGCACGGCTCGCCGAACATCACCTTGGCCGCGACGCCCTGCAGCGCTACCGTCGCCTGCGCGAAGGCGTCGAGCGGGACATCGCCGGTCCCGCACCCTTTCAGCACGACGGTCTTGCCGGCGTGGGCGGACCAGTCGGCGGCGCGGATGCGCTCCCCAGCGAGCG
>JANPJI010000351.1:0-4006 GCA_031425425.1 Rubricoccaceae bacterium | reverse complement strand
GGTCGACCGCCACGCCGTCGGCGGTGAGGTGAAAGCCGGCCGCGGGGCCGGCGAAGACGAACTCGGCGCTCCCGGCGCGGACGCGCGCGATGAGCCGCCCGTTGCCGACGATCGTCTCGACGTTCTGTCCGGGGAACGAGTAGCCGTCCATGGTGCCGCGCGCGGGTCCTGAGGGATCGCCGAAGGTAAGCGCTTACACGCTCCGGACCCGGCACGGGCGCCCTACCCCTGCTGCGCGAGGTAGCTCCGGTAGCGGCGGTCCGCCTCGTCCCAGTTCACGACGTCCCACCACGCCGCGGCGTAGTCCGGTCGGCGGTTCTGGTAGGCGAGGTAGTAGGCGTGCTCCCACACGTCGAGCCCGAGGATCGGCGAAGCACCGTGCATCACCGGGTTGTCCTGGTTGGCGTGCCCGTGCACCTGCAGCGCGCCGGCCGAGGTCAGTTCGAGCCATGCCCAGCCCGAGCCGAACTGGCCGACGGCCTTGGCCTCGAAGGCCGACTTGAACGCCTCGAACGACCCGAAGTGCTCGGTGATGGCGTCGCCGAGGGCGCCGGTCGGCTCGCCCCCTCCGCCGGGCTTCATCGTCGTCCAGAAGATGCCGTGGTTGAGGAAGCCGCCGCCGTTGTTGCGGACGGCCGCGCGGATGGTCTCGGGGAGCGCGTCGAGGTCCGCGAGCGTCTTTTCGAGGGGCTGGTCCGCCCACTCGGTGCCGTCGAGGGCGGCGTTGAGCTTGTCCGTGTACGCCTGGTGGTGCTTGCCGTGGTGGATCCGCATCGTCTGCTCGTCGATGGTCGGCACGAGCGCGGCGTAGTCGTACGGGAGCGGGGGGAGTTCGAAGGCCATGGGGTCGGTGGAGGGATGGGCAGGGCAGTACCCGCCGCCGCGGCGCGCGTTTCCGTTTCCGGCTCGGCAGGCTGGCCGAGGTGGGGGCCGTAGCTTGGCGGCCCCGCATTCTCCGCCCTCCATGCCGACGACTCCGCCCGCACCGGGGCCCGCGTACGACATCCCCGCCAGTGGATCGCTGGGCCTGATCGCGCTCGGCTGGCGCGGGCTGGTCGCGTGGCGCGAGGCGCGAGGGACGGGCTGGGTGGACGAGCGCCGAGCCGAGCAGGACGTCGCCCGGGCGGCCCTCCGCGCCCGGCGCCGGGCGGCCACGAGCCCCGCCCTCGGCGGCATCGACGTGACTGTCGTGACGGGTCTGCCGCGGTCCGGGACGTCGCTCGTGATGCAGATGCTCGCCGCCGGCGGGCTCGCCCCGGCGACCGACGGCGCACG
The DNA here is from genome assembly GCA_031425425.1 of Rubricoccaceae bacterium. GTDB lineage: Bacteria > Bacteroidota > Rhodothermia > Rhodothermales > Rubricoccaceae > DASVSE01. The sequence goes on along the minus strand of JANPJI010000351.1, from coordinate 2,731 downwards.
CGTGCCCGACGCGAGCAACCCCCGCGGCTACTACGAACACGCCCGCGTGCTCGACCTCGCTGCCGGGGCGGACGCCAGCTGGATGGCCGCGGCCGACGGGCGCGCCCTCAAGGTCGTCGCCCCGCTCGTGCCGCGTCTCCCGTCGGGGCCGCGGTACACGTTCGTGCTCGTCGAGCGTGACATGGCCGAGGTGCTCGCCTCGCAGCGGTCGATGCTGGAACGCCTCGGAACGCCCGCGTCGGCCAGCGACGCCCGCCTCGCTGCCGCCTACCAGCGCCACCTCGACGAGGCGCGCGCCTTCGCCGACGCCGAGGGCCGTCTCGTCGTGCTCCAGCACCGCGCCCTCGTCGCGGACGCCTCGGGCGAGGCCGCGCGCCTCGCCGCCTTCCTGCCCGTCCTCGACGCCGCCGCGATGGCCGCCGCCGTCGACCCGACGCTCTACCGCGAGCGCGCCTGACCCGATGACGCCTCCGGCCCCGCAGAACGACACGCCCGCGACGGGCACACCGCGCCGCCGCGTCTTGCTCGTCGGCTGGGACGCGGCGGACTGGAAGACGATCATGCCGCTCGTCAACGCCGGCCACATGCCGACGCTGGCGGCGATGCTCCAGCGCGGGGCCTCGGGCAACCTCGCCACGCTGGACCCGCCCCTCTCGCCGATGCTCTGGACGAGCATCGCGACCGGCAAGACGGCCGACGAGCACGGCGTGCTCGGGTTCGTGAGCCCGCGCGCCGGTGGAGCCGTGGGGCCGGTGCTCGGCTCCGAGCGCCGCGTCCGGGCCCTGTGGGAGATCGCCGACGCGGCCGGGCTCCGGTCCGTCGTCGTCGGGTGGTGGCCAAGCCACCCCGCCGACGCGGTCGCCGGAGCCGTCGTGTCCAACTTCTACCAGCGGTCGCTCGCGACGCCGTGGTCCGAGACGCCGATGCCGGCCGGGACGGTCCACCCGCCCGAGCGGGCCGCGACGCTCGCCGACCTCCGCGTGCACCCGGCCGAGCTCACCGAGGCGCACCTGATGCCGTTTGTGCCCGCCCTCGCCGGCATCGACCAGGAGGCGGATCCGCGGCCGGCCAAGCTCGCCCGCATCCTCGCCGACACCGCCTCGGTCCACGCCGCGGCGACCTACCTGCTGGAGACGACCGAGTGGGACGTCGCGGCGGTCTACTACGACGCGATCGACCACTTCGGGCACCTCTTCATGAAGTACCACCCGCCGCAGCTTCCGACCGTCTCGGACGAGGACTTCGAGCGGTACCAGCACGCCGTGACGGCGGGCTACCGGCTACATGACATGCTCCTGGACCGGCTCCTCGCCCTCGCCGGGCCGGAGACGACGGTCGTGCTCGTGTCGGACCACGGGTTCCACTCGGACCACCTTCGGCCGCTTGTCATCCCGGCGATCCCGGCGGGTCCCGCCGTCGAGCACCGCGCGTTCGGGGTCTTCGCCGCGGCCGGGCCCGGCGTCGCAGCCGGGGCACGCATCCACGGTGCGGGCCTTCTGGACGTGGCACCGACCGTCCTCGCGGCCCTCGGCCTGCCCGCCGGCGAGGACATGCCCGGCCGCGTCCTCGCCGAGATGTTCGACGTGCCGCCGGACATCGGGCGCATCCCGACGTGGGAGCCTGAGGGTGGGACGGTCCGCCAGACCCCCGTTTCCGTCGACGAGGCCGAGGAGACGGCGACGGCCGAGGCCGAGGCCGTCCGCCAGCTCGTGGCGCTGGGCTACGTCGACGAGGGCGACCCGACGGACATGGCGGCGACGGCGGACCGCGACGCGCGCTACTACCTTTCCAAGGTGCAGCTGTCGCTCGGGCGCACGGCCGAGGCCGTCGCGCTCCTGGAGACGCTCTACGCCGAGGCCGAGCCTCAGTTCTACGGCCCGTGGCTGGCCCACGCGCTCCTCCAGAATGGCCAGACGGCCGACGCCGTGCAGGTGCTCGACGAGACCGAGGCGCTCATCGGTGCCTCGCCGCCCATGCTGCGGCTCCTCCGGGCGGAAGCCGACCTCCGCCGAGGGCGTGTCGGGGAGGCCGTCGGGGCGCTCGACGCGCTGGCCGACGAGGAACCCGCCAATGCCGAGCTCCACCTGGCTCGCGCGAATGCCCTCGCCGCGGCCGGACAGCCGGCCGGTGCCGAAGACGCCTGTGCGACAGCGCTCGCCATCGACCCGGAGAACGCGCGCGCCCACGCGCTGAATGCCGCGCTCCTCCTCAACCGCGGCGACGCCGAGGGGGCCGCCGAGGCCGCTCTCGAAGCCGTCGGCCGGCTCTACGCGCTCACCGACGCTCACCTCACGCTGGGCCGGGCCCTCGCTGCACTCGGCGTCCCGGATCGCGCAGCGCAGGCATTCCACGTCGCCGCGGTGCAACTGCCGACCTACGTGGTGCCCCACCGCGAACTCGCAGCCGTGTACCAGACGCTCGACCGGGCCGACCTCGCCGCGCACCACCACGCGCGCGCCCTCGAACTCGGGGCCGCCGCTGCGGCACATCGGGCCTTCGGGATTCCCACGCCGAGGCCTCGGTAATGAATTCGACCAGCGGAGTACCGTCCCGGTTCGCAGTCTCACCATTTACACTTAGCTCACATATCCCCCAGCCTCGTTCGACCGGGCTGTATCTTTCCCCGAACGCCCGAGGACAATCTGTCCCGGCCAACCCTCATCATCCCTTCCCTCCATGTCCTTTCCCGTTACTCCTCGCACAAAGGCTCTTCTGAGCGACTCGCTGTGGT
>JANPJI010000350.1:0-2288 GCA_031425425.1 Rubricoccaceae bacterium | reverse complement strand
AGGGCAACATCATGAAGTACACGGAGGGCGGGTTCCGCGACTGGGGCTACGCGCTCGCGGCGAACGAGTTCGGCGCGACCCCGATCGACGGCGGTCCGTGGCTCTCGCTCGAGGCCGGCGGCCGGACGATCACGATCAAGGACGCGATCGCCGATGCCTTCCTCCAGCAGATCTTGCTCCGCCCGGCCGAGTACGACGTGATCGCGACGCTGAACCTGAACGGCGACTACGTCTCGGACGCGCTCGCCGCTCAGGTCGGAGGGATCGGGATCGCGCCCGGGGCGAACCTCTCCGACACGGTCGCGATGTTCGAGGCGACGCACGGAACGGCGCCGAAGTACGCCGGGCAGGACAAGGTCAACCCGTCCAGCGTCATCCTCTCGGGCGAGATGATGCTGCGCTACATGGGCTGGGGCGAGGCGGCAGACCTCATCATGGCGTCGATGGAGACGACGATCCTTCAGAAGCGAGTCACGTACGACTTCGAGCGGCTCATGGAGGGCGCCACGCTCGTCTCGTGCTCCGGCTTCGCCGACGCGCTCATCGAGAACCTCCAGGCGTAGACGCATGGGCCCGCCTCCCTGACGAAAACGTAGGGAACCTCCCGAGTTGCGTGCTGGGCGGGATCCGGCGGGACACTCGTCCGTCCATTATCACTCACCCACCCGCATCACCCATGCGCGCATTCTATCTGGCTCTTGCCCTGAGCCTCCCCTTCACCCTCGTTGGCTGCGCCGAATCCGCCCAGGAGGAGGCCGTCGAGGAGGGCGCCCCGGCGGGCGACATGGAGGACGTCATCGGCGACGGCGAGATCATCGACGAGCCCGGCGAGCCTGAGGGCAACATGATGGACGACGGCACCATGGCCGACACCACCATGATGGACGACGGCATGATGGCCGACACGACGGCCGCCATGTAAGGGCACCCGCCCGGCATCTGCGCCCCGGCCGACCTGTTCGGCCGGGGCGCGTCCGTTTCTTGCCGTCCCGACTCCGCGGTGTCCTGCTGCCGCTCTACCACATGAAAGCGCTCCTCGCCGTCCCCGTCCTGCTCGTCGCCGTGGCCGGCAGCGCGTGGGGGTTTCTCCGCGCCAGCCTGCCGCAACTCGACGGCGAGGCGCGCCTCGGCGGCCTCGAGGCGCCGGTAACGGTCGAGCGCGATTCGCTCGGGGTCGTCCGGATCACGGCCGCGACGCGGATCGACGCGTCCCGCGCACTCGGGTTCGTCCACGCGCAGGAGCGGTTTTTCCAGATGGACCTGCTGCGCCGCGCGGGCGCGGGCGAGCTCTCGGCCCTGCTCGGCGCGCGGACGCTCGACGCCGACCGGGCGCTGCGGCCGCACCGCTTCCGAATCCGCGCCCGCCAGGCCGTCGACCGCCTTCCAGCGGCAGACCGGGTCGTGCTCGACGCCTATGTCGCTGGCGTCAACGCCGGGCTCGCAGCCCTCTCCGCGCGGCCCTTTGAGTACGCGGCTCTCCGCCAGACACCTGCGCCGTGGCGACCCGAGGACACGATCCTCGTCGGCTACGCCATGTTCCTGGACCTTCAGCGCGGAGGGCTCGACGAGGAGATGGAGACGCGTGCCGAGCGGACGGCTCTCCCCCCCGCCCTCGCGCGGTTTCTCGACCCGCCGGGCGACGCCTACGACGCGGCCCTCGCCGGGGACGCATTCACGCCACCCCGCATCCCGCCACCCGACTCGCTCGCGGGCTACCAGCCAGGAGGTCTCGACAGGGCCGAAACCGGTCCGGACGAAGCGGCGACGGGCTCCAACAACTGGGCCGTGGCGGGCAGCCGCACGTCGACGGGCGCGGCGCTCGTCGCAAACGACATGCACCTCGGCATCCGGCTGCCCAACATCTGGTTCCGCGCCCAGATCGACACGCCGGGGCCGGGTGGCATCACCCGGTCCGTCGGGGGCGTCACGCTGCCGGGCACGCCGACCGTCATCGCGGGGTCGAACGGCCACGTGGCATGGGGCCTGACCAACTCCTACGGCGACTTCGCGGACCTCGTCCGGATCGTCCCGGCCGGGCCGGACTCGGTACAGACCGCGGACGGGGCCGACGCGCTGACGGTCGTCCGCGACACGATCCGCGTCGCCCGAGGCGAGGACGTCGCCATCGAGATCACGGTGAGCCGGTTCGGCCCCGTCCTCTACAGCGATGAGGCCGGGGCCCGCTACGCCCTCCAGTGGGCCGCCTACCGCCCCGGCGCTGTCGACCTGAGCCTGCTCGACATGGAGCACGCGCAGACGGTCGACGAGGCGTTGACGGTCGCCAACCG
>JANPJI010000349.1:0-14447 GCA_031425425.1 Rubricoccaceae bacterium | reverse complement strand
CGGAGGCGCGTCAGGCCGGGGTAACCGCCGAGCATGGTCCAGATGGAGCCGCCGGCCGTCTGCTCGCTCTCGGGGACCGAGATGGCATAGCCGTTGTCCTGGATGTGGAACACGACCGGGAGCGCTTCCCTCGCGGCCCAGTTGAGGCCCTCGTGGAAGGCCCCCTGGCTCGTCGAGCCCTCGCCGCCCGAGACGTAGACCGCCTTCGGGGTGTCGAGGGCGGGCTCGCCAGCCGCCTCGGCTGCGGCGGCGTCGCGGCGGTGCGCGAGGGCGAAGCCGACGGCCGGCAGGTACTGCGCGCCGACGCTGGACGACGTGCTGAGAATGTTCAGCTCGCGGTGCCCGAAGTGCTCGGGCATCTGGCGCCCGCCGCCGTTGGGGTCGCCGGCCTTGCCGAAGTGCGCCCGCAGGATCTCCTCGACGGTCATCCCGACCGAGAGGGCCGTCGAGAGGTCGCGGTAGTAGAAGCAGAACGCGTCGTGCCCGCCGACGAACGCGCGCCCGAGGGCCGTCTGCGATGCCTCGTGGCCCGACGACCCGATGTGGAAGTAGCCCTTTCCCTGCTTGAGCAGCGTCAGCATTTTCTCGTCGAGCCGCCGCGAGGTCATCATCGTGCGGAGGCACGCCATCAGCGTCTCAGCCCCGACGTCTTCGACCGACAGCGGCGTCACCGCGAGGTCGCCCTCGAACCCGACCGGAGCGGGCCGGTCGGCCTTGCCCGGGTCCGTCTCGTCGTCGAATCCGTCCATGAGATCGTCGGTCACGTCGTCCTCGGCGTCCTGCTCGGCGTCCGTTGCCGGGTCTGCCTCGTCGGTGCCGGCCCCTGCCGCGACGCCTGCCGCCTCGTCGGGCGCGGCCGAGGCGTCGGGTTCCGGGGCGTGCTCGGACGGGTCGGCGTCGGCGTCGAGGAACTCGTCCGACGGGGCGAGTGCCGCGGCGGCCGGACCCGTCTCGCCGGAGAGGTCGTGAGGCTCTGCTGGAGCGTCCGATTCGAGCGCGGCACGCAGGCGAGCCGCGTCTATCGGGGCATCGGCGGCCGGGGTGTCGCCGTCGGCCATCTCTGCCGGGGCCTCGGCGGCGGGCGCAAGCGCTTCCGGGAGTGCGTCCGTCTCCGGCGCGCCGTCTCCTGCCGGGGCCTCGACGTCCTCGGGCGTCAGCAGGGCTCTCGTGGTGTACCGGCCCGTCTCCGGGGACGGGCGGCGGTCGTCGGCGGGCAGGTCGGGGTGGTTCTCGGACGCCATGGGGACAGGAGCGGAGGGGACAACGGGACCGTCGGCGCGGGCACCGGACAGCGCCCTCAAGATACGCTGTGCCCCTCCGGCTCTGTTCGGCGAGTCGGCCGGCGGGGACCGTGTGAGGCCGGAACCACGCACCGGGTGCTCCGTCGGATTCGCCCACCCGATGCGATGCCCGATGGACGCCTCTCCGCCCCCGGACGACACCGAGGCGCCGCACCCCGCAGTCGTCTGGCTCAAGCGGTTCGGGGTCGCCGGGTTCCTCTTTTTCCTCGGAAAGGGGCTCCTCTGGCTGACGCTGCCCGCGCTCCTGGTGACGCTGGGCGTGCGCTGCTGACGGCGGCCACTGGTTTGACACCGGACGGCTCGGATTCGCTGGATTCGTCATAGGTTACCGGCTCACTGCCCCGGGCCTCATGGCACCCCCGATCCGCGCCGCACTCGCCGGCACCCTCGCCCTGGTTTTCGGGCTCGCTCCGAGCGCCGCTCAGGACGCCGTCGCGCTGAGCCCGACGGCCCCACGCGTCCTCTCGGACATCACGGACACGGTCAAAGACGACGACGGCTCGCGCGTGACGCTCCGCACCGTCCTCCAGTACGACCCCGCCGCGGGCGAGTACGTCCAGACCGTCACCGAAGCCGACGGCTCCGTGCGCTCGCGGACGGCTCTGACGTCGCTGATGATTCGCCCGACCGCCGCCGAAGACGCCGCGGCGAAGGCGCTCATCGCCCTCGACCCCGAGGTGGCTGCCCGCATTGCCCAGGCGCAGCACCCGGTCGAAATCTCGGGCGGGTTCCCGCTCGTCCGCGAGGCCGGCCACGGCTGCGGCCCCGGCTCGCGCTGCCTTCAGTACGACGTGTACGAGATCGTCCCCGGCGAGACGTTCGCCCGGCGGATCCGCTACGTCGTCGTGGACCTGCGGTCGCTGGAGCTGTTCTCGAACGACTTCGACCCCGCCGCCGACGGAAACCTCGCCAACCCAGCTGCGCGGGCTCAGTCCCGGTCCAACTAACCCGATGCGCCTCCTCCTCCTCGCCGGCCTCGCCGGCCTCGCGGCCGCTGTGCTTGCCCCGGCTGCGGTCGCCCAGACTTCGCCGGCCACGGCGCTGAACTGCTCCACCAGCTCCGGGGCGCAGGCCAACGGACACATCGAGTGGCCCGTCGCCGCGCCCCTGTGGACGTTCGACTTCTACCGGCCGGCGAACTCGACCACCGGGAGCGGCACCGGTCTCGAGATCCGCAACGTGTTTTTCCGCGGCCGCAAGGTGTTCGAGCGCGCGAGCGTCCCGGTCATCAACGTCGAGTACGACGCCGGGGCCGGCTGCGGGTGCTTCCGCGACTGGCAGGACTCGGAGGTTGGCATGGGCCTGACGCCCCTCCCCGGCGGCACCTCCAACACCTGCTACGCCGAGGCCGTGGCCTCGTCCGTCCGGACCAGCTGCACGTCTGATGGAGCCGCCGGCCCCGTCCCCGACCAGGGGTCGTTCCGCGGCGTCTCGGTGGAGGACTACGGCACCGAGCTCGTCCTGACGTCGAACATGTCGGCCGGGTGGTACCGGTACCGCATCAAGTGGCACTTCTACACGGACGGTCGCATCTGGCCCGAGTACTCGTTCGCCGCGGCGAGCAACGCCTGCACGGCCTCCGCGCGCCGCCACCACGTCTACTGGCGCTTCGACTTCGACCTCGAAGGCACGCCCACAAACGATGTCGTCACGGAGACGAGCACGGGCGGTGCCCCGACGACGTTCACCACCGAGGCGCGCCGCACGTGGGGCACGGCCACGTCAGGCGTCCAGTGGACCATCCTGGACGCGGCGACGCAGACCGGCTACCGCGTCGAGCCGAGCGAGGCGGACCTCGAGACGCCGGTCGACGCGTTCTCCAAGACGGACGCGCTTGTGCTCCGCTTCCGCGGGTCTGAGATCGACGACAGCGCCAACGGCGGCGGCTGCGCGTTCCGCTTCGAGCCGTGGCTGAACAACGAGTCCGTCGCCGGCAACGACGTCGTGTTCTGGTACCGCACCGGCACGACGCGCCCGGCGGGCCAGTCGCGGTGCGAGATCGGCGGCCCGATGCTCCGCCCGGTCGGCGTCATCACGAGTGTGTCCGATGTGCCGGAGGCCGTCGCGGCGGTGGAGGTGCAGGCGGCCGTCCCGAACCCGTTCACGCCGCAGACGTCGGTCCGCTTCCGCGTCGCCGCATCGCAGGACGTCCGCGTGGTCCTCTACGACGCCCTCGGACGCAGCGTGCGGACGCTCTTCGCGGGACCGCTCGAAGGCGGCGTCTTCGAGACGGTCGAGATCGACGGGGCCGACCTGCCGGCCGGGACGTACGTCGTCCGCGTCGAGGGCGAGGCGGTTGCCGGCTCGACGCGCGTGGTCCTCGCGCGGTAGCACCGGCAGGAGCGTGAACGGATGGACGCGTGCGTCCAGTGAGCCGGGAGGGCTAAGTCCCGACCCGAGAAGATGTTCTGTAGCCACCGGGTACGCGCGCGGTCTCGATTGCGTCGTAGGTTGCGCGTGCTCCCCTTCCCACAGGCCCATGCCATTTCCGACCCGTTCTGCGCTCGTCGGCGCGCTTGCCCTCGCCTTCGTCGGGCTCGCCCCGAGCGGCCCTGCCGCTGCCCAGGAAGCGATCTCCCTGAGCCCGACGGCCACCCGCGTCCTCTCGGACATCACGGACACGATCAAGGACGACGACGGCACGCGCGTGACGCTCCGCACGGTCCTCGCGTACGACCCCGCCGCGGGCGAGTACGTCCAGACCGTCACCGAAGCCAGTGGCTCCGTGCGCTCGCGCATTGCCCGCGCCGACCTGATGGTCCGCCCGACCACAGAAGAAGACAGGGGCGCCCGGACGCTGATCGCGCTCGACCCCGAAGTCGCGGCGCTCATGGCGCGGACGCAGAACCCCGTCGTGATCGACGGCGGGTTCCAGCTTGCCCGCGAGGCCGGCCACGGGTGTGGCCCCGGCTCGCGCTGCCTCCAGTACGAGGTCATCGAGATCGTCCCTGGCGAGGCCTTCGGCCGCCGCGTCCGCTACGTCGTCGTGGACCTGCAGGCGGTCCGGATGTTTTCGAACGACTTCGACCCTGCCCTCGAAGGGAACCTCGCCAACCCAGCCGCGCGGGCTCAGTCCCGGTCCAACTAACCCGATGCGCCTCCTCCTCCTCGCCGGCCTCGCGGTTGCGCTGTTCGCTCCGAGCGCGCGCGCCCAGAGCCTGGCTACGAACCTGAACCCCGTCACGAACGGCTCCGCCCCGACAGGCCACATCGCGTGGCCGGCCGCCGCCCCAGTCTGGGAGTTCGACTTCTACCGGCCGGCCAACACGACCCTCCCCGACGGCACCGGGCTCGAGGTCCGCAACGTGACGTACCTCGGCCGCAAGGTGTTCGACCGCGCGAGCGTCCCGATCCTCAACGTCGAGTACGACGCCGGCGGGTGCGGGTGCTACCGCGACTGGCAGGACTCCGAGTCGCCGTACCTCGCCACGGCCGCGGCCGGCGGGTCGTCCACCTCGTACTACCGCGACGCCGTCGCTGGCTCGGTCATCACCAACTGCGAGCGCAGCACGACCGGCCCGGTCGGCGACTCGGGCACGTTCACGGGCGTCGCCGTGGAGGACTACGGCACCGAGCTCGTCCTCACGGGCCACGCCCGCGCCGGGTGGTACCGGTACCGCGTGAAGTGGCACTTCTACACGGACGGCCGCATCTGGCCCGAGTACTCGTTCGCCTCGGCACCGAACTCGTGCACCTCGCGGCCCCGCCGGCACCACGCGTACTGGCGGTTCGACTTCGACCTCGAGGACACGCCGAGCAACGACATCATCACCGAGCGCAGCTCGGCCGGCGTCGTGACCACGCTGGACATCGAGACCAGCCGCACGTGGACCCGCGACCCCCGCATGACGTGGGCCGTCACAGACGCCACCACGGCCGCGGGCTTCTCGATCGAGCCCTCCCCCGCCGACCTCCTGCTCCCCGTCGACGCCTTCTCGAAGGTCGACGTGATCGCCGTCCGCTACAAGGCGAACGAGATCTACGACGGCATCACGTTCGGCAACGGCTGCGCGATCCAGCACGAGCCGTGGTTGAACGGAGAGACCGTCAACGATGCCGATAACGTGTTCTGGTACCGCTCCAGCTCGGCCCGCACGACGGGCACCTGCGAGCTCCGCGGCCCGACCCTCCGCGCCTTCGGCTACCGGCCCGTCGCCGGTGAAGGCACCCCGACGGAGGCCCTTCCGGCCATCGAGGTGCAGGCGGCGGTCCCGAACCCGTTCACGCCGCAGACGTCGGTCCGCTTCCGCGTCGCCGCATCGCAGGACGTCCGCGTGGTCCTCTACGACGCCCTCGGACGCAGCGTGAGAACGCTGTTCGAAGGCCCCGTCGAGGCGGGCGTCTTCGAGACGGTCGAGATCGCCGGCGGCTCGCTCCCGGCCGGGACGTACGTCGTCCGCGTTGAGGGCACGGCTGCGGCCGGCTCGACCCGCATCGTGCTCGCACGGTAACCCGAGCGCCTCTCGTCCGAGCCCCCGCCCCGAGTGTAATCGGGGCGGGCGCTTCCCTTTATCCGACTGCCGTGCTCGCCTCCACGTACGACATCGCCATCATCGGCGGCGGGCTCGTCGGGCTCGGCACCGCGTTCCAGCTCACCGAGCGCCGTCCCGACCTCCAGGTCGTCCTCTTCGAGAAGGAGGACGCCCCGGCGCGTCACCAGAGCGGGCGCAACTCGGGCGTCCTTCACGCCGGGCTGTACTACGCGCCCGGCAGCCGCAAGGCGCGCCTCTGCCGCGACGGCAAGGCCCGCATGGAGGCCTTCTGCGAGGCCGAGGGGCTCCCCTGGAAACGGAGCGGCAAGACGGTCGTCGCGCTCACCGATGCCGAGCGCCCGCGACTGGCCACGCTCGCCGCGCGCGCCGAGGACAACGGCGTCGCTGTCGAGCGCCTCGGGCCGGCGGGCATCCGCGACCACGAGCCCCACGCGGCCGGCGTCGAGGGCCTGTGGGTGGCCGAGACGGGCGTCGCGGACTTTCCTGCCGTCGCGCGGCGCATCGCGGAGATCCTGCGCGAGCGCGGCGTCGAGATCGTCACCGGCGCGCGGGTGCTGGGCGGGCGCGAGGCGTCGGGCGGGGTCACGGTCGAGACGATGAAGGGGACGACGGGCGCGCGCGTGCTCGTGAACAGCGCCGGCCTGTGGGCGGACCGCGTGGCGCGCCTCTTCGGCGTCGAGCCCAGAGTCCGGCTGGTCCCATTCCGCGGCGAGTACGCCGAGCTCCGCCCCGAGGCGGCGCACCTCGTCCGCGGGCTGATCTACCCGGTGCCCGACCCGGCCTTCCCGTTCCTGGGCGTCCACCTCACGCGGGGCGTCCACGGGGTCGTGGACGCCGGGCCGAGCGCCGCGCTGGCATTCGCCCGCGAGGGCTACTCGCTGCGGACGATCCGGCCGCGCGAGCTGGCCGAGTCGCTCGCGTACGGCGGCTTCCGAACGCTCGCGCTCGCGCACTGGCGGATGGGGCTGGGCGAGCTGGGGCGGTCCGTCAGCCTGCGCGCGTTCTGGCGCGCCGCCCGCCTGCTCGTCCCCGGCCTGGCCTTTTCCGACCTCACGCGCGCGCCGTCCGGCGTCCGCGCCCAGGCCGTCCGCCCGGACGGGTCCCTCGCCGACGACTTCGTGATCGAGCCGACGCGGCGGGCCGTCCACGTGATCAACGCGCCGAGCCCGGCGGCGACCGCCTCGTTCGCCATCGGCGACGAGATTGCGACGATGGCGATCGAGCGTCTGTAGGAAGGGAACGCCGCGCGTACGCGCGGCGGCCCCTTCCCGTCAGGTCAGCGTCGCTTGCTCCGTCATGGCCGCCCCGTCCCCTGCGGACGTCTCCACGACGGCGAGCGGGAGGTCGAACCAGAACCGGGTCCCGCGCCCCTTCGTGCTCTCGACCTGGATGGATGCCCCGTGCGCTTCCAGAATCTGGCGCACGATGGCGAGGCCGAGGCCCGTCCCGCCCATCTTGCGCGACCGCGCCGTATCGACCCGGTAGAACCGCTCGAAGATGCGGTCGAGGTGCTCCTCGGGGATCCCCCGTCCGGTGTCGACGACCTCCACGCGCGCCTTGTCGAGGTGGCGGCGCATCCGGCAGCGGACCGAGCCCTCGTCCGAGTACGCGATCGCGTTGTCGATGAGGTTGGTGAGCACCTGCCGGATGCGGTTGCGGTCCGCCAGCACCTCCAACGGCGGGTTCTCGACGACCAGGTCGAGGCCCTTCTCGGCGGCCCGCGCCTCGAGCGTGTCGCCGACCTCCACGATGAGGCTCTGGAGGTCGAACCGCTGCGGGCGGAGGAGGTCCTCGCGGTACTCCAGCTTGGCGATCTCGATGAGGTCCGAGAACAGGTTGTTGAGCCGCTGGAGGTTGGCGAGCCCCTTCTGGGCGTAGTGGATCCGCTGCTCGGGTGGCAGCTCGGACCCGAGCGCCTCGAGGTAGCCGAAGACTGCGAAGATGGGGTTCTTGACCTCGTGGCTGACGTTCCCGATGAACTCGTTCTGGACCCGCTGCATCCGCTGGAGCTCGTGGATGTCGGCCCGGAAGCGGCCCGCCATCTGGTTGAGGCTCCGGCTGAGGTCCTGGAACTCGACGGCCCGCGTCTTGACCGAGATCCGCCCGTCGAGGTCGCCCTCGTTGATGCGCTGCGCGCTGCGCGTGATCGCCGCGAGCGGGCGCGTCACCTGGCGGGCTGCGAGCCACGCCGCGACGAGAGCGAGCAGGAGGGCGAGCGCCATCCCGACGGCCAGCACGGCCTGCACCCGGCGGACGGCCCGGAGCAGCGGCGGCAGCGGCTCGCCGAGACGGACGAGAAGCTGCGCGCCCGGCCGGTACAGCGCCACGTAGAGCCTCTCCTCGCCGTCGATGCCCGGCCCTTCGGCGTACCCGACTCGGTCGGGGCTGGTAACGGCGTCGCGGACTTCGGGGAGTTCGAAGAACGGCGTCGTTCCCGCTGCCCGTGCGTCGCCCGACCCCGCCCAGTCGGCGAGCACGCGTTGCGGCGTGGCCACGGCGACGTCCACGTGCGTCAGCAGGGCGATCTGGCCCGCGAGCGCGAGCATGGACGTCTGATCCGGGGCCGCCTCGAGCTGGAGCGCGAACCGGGTGGCCTGCTCGCGGAGCGTCTCCTGCGCCGCCTCACGGACCTGCCCACGCAGCGCGAGCGACGAGTACAGCCCGACGCTCACGACGGCGAAGCCGACGAACAGCGCGAACGTGAGCATCATCCACGTCTGGGTCGAGGCCCGACGCGGAAGAAAAAGCTCGCGGACGCCGCTGAGGGTCATGGAGATGAGGGATGAGGGATGGGGCATGAGCAGGCGGACGATCTGCTCGTCCCTCCTGCCGCATCCCCCATACCCTCTACGCCGTTTCCTCCGTGGCCTCGGTCGCCTCCGTGGCCTCCTCGACGAAGCGGTAGCCGACCCCGCGGACGGTCTGGATGTGCATCGCGAACGCCCCGAGCTTCTCGCGGAGGTTCTTGATGTGCGCGTCGACGGTCCGTTCGGTGACCATCATGGCGTCCTTCCAGATCGTCTCGAGGAGCTGCTGGCGCGTGAACGCCTTGCGTGGGTGACGCACGAGGTAGCGGAGCAACTCGAATTCCGTCAGCGTCAGGCCGAGGTCGTCGCCGTCGAGCATGGCGCGGTACTCGTCCTCGAAGATGGTGAGGCCTCGGACGGCGAGCGTCTTGGACTCCTCGGTGCCCGTGCGCCGGAGCACGGCCCGGATGTTGGCGAGCACGACCTGCGGGCTGACCGGCTTCTGGAGGTACTGGTCCGCGTTCTGGAGGCCTTCGAGCTGGTCCGTCTCCTCCGTCTTGGCCGTGAGCATGATGATCGGGATCGTCTCCGTCTCGACCCGGCCGCGGAGCCGCCGCGCGACCTCGAACCCGCTCATGCCCGGCAGCATCACGTCGAGCAGGATGCAGTCGACCTCCGGCCCGGCCTTCTGGAGCGCCTCGTCGGCGTCGTGGGCGGTGAGGACGTTGTAGCCCTCCTTCCGGAGAAAGTGGGCGATGATCTCGACGACGTCTTCTTCGTCGTCGACGACGAGAATCGTGATCTCCTGGGGCGTGGACGTGGCCATGTGGTCTCGGGTGAAAGAGGGGGAGCCAAGGTATCGAACCGGAGCGATATACCCGGCGGCGGCGTCAGGGTTCTTCATCTGCCCCCGATCGCTCTGTTCCACTGCACCTTGGCCCTCCCTGGATGAGACCGGCGGCCACGGCGCGCCTACACGAGGCCCTGCTGGAGCGCGATCCGGACCGCCTGCGCCCGGCTGTGCACCTCGAGCTTGGCGTAGAGGTTCTTGACGTGCGAGCGGACCGTGTGCGGGCTGACGCCGAGCACGTCGGCGATGGCGACCTCGGAGGTGTCCTCGATGAGGAGCTCGAGAACCTCGGTCTCGCGGGGCGTCAGGCGGACCGTCGGCTCCGCTCGGGCGTCCGCCGGACGCTCGTGCTCACGGACGTACCCGAGCAGCTTCCGGGCGACGAGTGGGCTCGTCGGCGCGCCGCCGGCGGCGACCTCCTGGACGGCGCGGACGATCGCCTCGGCCCCGGCGTCCTTGAGCAGGTAGCCGCTGGCCCCGGCCTGGACGGCCGCGAAGATCTTGTCCTCGGCCTCGAACACGGTCAGCATGAGCACTTCAAGGCCCGGCCACGCCGCCCGGACGGCCGCTGTCGTCCCGATTCCGTCCGTGCCCGGCATCTCGATGTCCATCAGGATCACCTGAGGAAACGGCCCGCCGGACCGTTCGCGGACGGCCAGGTCGGCCACGAGCGCGTCGCCGCTGTCGGCGACCAGGACCAGGTCGACGGCGTCGAAGTAGGCGAGCTGCTGCACGAGGCGCACGCGGAGAACCGGGTGGTCTTCGGCGAGCGCGACGCGGATCGGGCGAGCGGTCATCGTCGGCGGTGGTTGCGGGCAGGCAAGGTCGGAAGAGACGGGGGTCGGTGTCTCCCCTCCTGCGGGGAGATCAACTCGTCGTACCGGCGAGACGTCACACCGAGGGCGCGTCGGGCACCGTCACCCGAACCGTCGTGCCGTCCTCGGTCTCCAGTTCAAACCGTGCCCCGAGCGCCGTCGCCCTCGCCTGCATCGAGCCGACGCCGAACCCGGAGATTCCTGCAGTCGGAGCACCGTCCCCCTCGGAAGCGCCGCCGGGTGGACGGAACCGGCCGTCGTCGCGGACCTCGACGACCAGATTGTCGCCGTCGAGCGCGAGGCGGATGTCGAGGCGCGAGGCGTCGGCGTGCTTGAGGCTGTTCGTGACGGCCTCGCGGGCGATCCGGTAGAGGTGCAGGGCCTGCTCGGGGCCGAGGACGCGCTCGGCCGGCGCGTCCAGCGTGACCGTGGCGACGGGCGCGGTGCGGCCGCGGAGCCGCTGCCGGACGTCGGCGTCGAGGCGGTCGCGGAGCGCGCCGAGCGTCATCGCCGAGTCGTGGAGCGCCCAGATGGACTCGCGAAGCTGGACCATCGTCTCGCGGGCGTCCGCCTCGACGGCGGCCAGCGCTTCGTCCGCGCGGCCGGGACCGGCCGACGTGCGCCGCGCGAGCCGGGCCAGTTCGACACCTGCGAGCAGGCTCGACAGCTGCGCGCCGACGTGGTCGTGGAGGTCGCGGGAGATGCGCCCGCGCTCGTCCTGGATGCGCCGCTCGGCGTCGAGCCGCGCCACGACGGCCCGGAGCCGGCGCTGCGAGGCGTAGCGGACGCCCGCGACGAGCGCCACGAGCAGCGCGAGCCCGGCGGCGACGCGGAACAGGACGGTCTGCCACCATGCCGGAAGGATCTCGAACGGAACCGCCGTCTCGTTCCACACGCCCGCAGCGGACGCGGCCCGGACGCGAAGCGTGTATGCCCCCGGCGCGAGGTTGGTGTAGGCGGCCTCGCGGCGCGTGCCGGCCTTGGTCCACTCGGCGTCGAGCCCGTCGAGGCGGTAGGCGAACTGGTTGCGGGCGGGGGCCGTGAAATCGAGGGCGGCCAGTTCGAACGCGACGGCGGTCTCGTCGTGGCGCAGGCGCAGTCCGCCGGGGCGCACGCCGCCAGCCGGGAGGGCGCGCGGCGCGCCCATCACGCGGAGGGCCGTGACGGCGACTGGCGGTGGCGGGCCGGTCGCGCGGACCGCCCGGGGGTCGAACCGGTTGTAGCCGCGGATGCCGCCGACGACGAGCCGCCCGTCGGCCAGCCGCAGCGCAGCGCCGCCGTTGAACTCGTCGCTCTGGAGTCCGTCCTCGACGCCGAACGCCTCGGCCGTCTCGTGGTCCGGGTCGAAGCGGGCCAGCCCGCGGTTGGTGGTGAGCCAGAGCTGCCCGGCACGGTCCGGGAGGACCGCGTAGACCGTCTGGTCCGGCAGCCCGTCGGCCACGCCGACGTGGTGGAACGTGCCGGGCCGGCCACCGCGGCCGGGCTCGTAGCGGTTGAGGCCGCCGCCGTAGGTGCCCAGCCAGAGCCGCCCGCGGGCGTCGCGGGCGAACGACGTGACGTTGTTCTGGCTGAGGCTCGCCGGGAGGTCGGCGTCGTTGGCGAAGTGCGCGACGCGGCCCGCAGCAGGATCGACGCGGTCCAGGCCGACGCCCCAGAGGCTTACCCAAACACTCCCGTCGGCGTCGGGGTAGACGGCGTAAGCCTCCGACCCCGAGAGGCGGCGGCCGGTCGGGAAGCGCGTCGCCGGGCAGTCGATGCGGAGCGCGACGGGGTCGGCGCGGCAGAGGCCCGGCCCGTAGGCAGCGAGCCAGACGGTCCCGTCGGGGCCGAGCGCGAGGCGCATCGCCCGGCGGACGGCTGCGCCGGGTGGGTACGGGACACGCCCCCAGCGGCCCGTCGGCGCGCGCCACCACAGCCCGGTCGGGTCATCGGACGTGGCCCAGAGCGCGCCGGTCCGGTCGGTGAGAAGCGAGCGGACGCCGCCGGTCTGAAGCGCGCCGGGAAGGCCTGGCACCGCACGCGCCCGTCCGTCCGGACTGGCGAGGTGGAGCCCGTCCTCGTACGTCCCGACCCACAGGTTTCCGCCAGGCGCCTCGGCGAAAGCCATCACGTCCGACGAGCGGAACCCGTCGGCGGGCGCCGCGCGGAACAGTTCGAAGGGCGTGCGGCGGAGCGTGTTGAGCCCGCCGCCCCAGGTCCCGACCCAGACGAGGCCGGCGCGGTCGGTGAGGAGGACACGCGCGCCGTCCGTGCTCAGCGAATGCGGGTCTCCCTCGGCCGTCCGGTAGGCGACAAAGCGCGGCTCCGCACCCGAGGCGTCGAGGCGGCACACGCCGCCGCCGTTCGAGGCGACCCACAGCACGCCGGCGCGGTCGCGGGTGACGTCGTGGACGGCGTCGCCGCGGAGCGAGCCGGCATCGGCCGGGTCGTGGCGGAGGGACGTCACCGCGCCGGTCCGCGAGTCGATGCGTGCGAGGCCGCCTTCGGCGAGGCCGGCCCAGACGGCCCCGCTGCGGTCCACGTGGACCGCCAACACCGCGGCGGCGCCGGGCGCCGCGGCTCCCAGGAAGAGGCGGACGCGCCCGCGGCGCGTGTCGAACCGGAAGAGGCCCGAGAGCGAGGCGACCCACAGGTCGCCGTTGGGCGCGAGCGCGAGGTCGCGGACGTACACACCGTCTTTGATGTCGGCGGCCCGCGCGAGGCGGTCGCCGAGGCGTCGCACGCGGCCAGTCGCCGCATCGACGAGGTCGAGGCCTGCTCCCGTGCCGGCCCAGAGCCGCCCCCGGCGGTCGAAGCGGAGCGCCTCGACGCGGTCGCTCGACACCGAGGCGGCGTCGCCCTCGCGGTGCCGCATCCGGACCGCCCGACCCGTCGCCGGGTCCAGCCGGTTCAGGCCGCCGCCGTAGGTGCCGACCCAGATGGATCCGTCGCGGCCTTCCACGAGGGCCGCCGCGAACGAGCTCGACAGCGAGGCGGGGTCGTCGGGGTCGTGACGGAAGGTCGTGAAGCCGTACCCGTCGTAGCGGTCGAGCCCCAGCTCGGTCCCGACCCACAGGTAGCCCGTCCGGTCTTGCAGGAGCGAGGCGACGATCGTCGTCGAGAGCCCGTCCTCGACCGAGAGGCGGTCGAACTGCACGTTGGCGGGCGCGCGCTGCGCGACGGCAGGCCGAGCGAGCGCCACGGTGAGGGCGGCGGCGAAGAAGACGCGATGGAACAGCGGACGCGGGTGGGGCATCGGCGGTAAGCCGTAAGATCGTTGAAGGTATCGTCCGAGCGTGCTCACATGTTCACCGGTAACCTGAAGCCGCGGGTTCGGACAGGCAGGAAACAACGGGGCCGAAATTGCCGGGCCTTTCGCGGGCGCTGCACGAGACCGGACCTAGCCTCGGCGTTCGTCTGCTCCACCCGACGCGGCTCTGTGACCGTCCTTCTCGATTACGGCATCGGCAACCTCCGCTCGCTCGAACGCGCGTTCGAGCGGGCCGGCGTGCCCGTTCTCCGCTCGGGCCGCGTCGAGGACGCGCGCGCGGCCGAGCGTCTCGTGCTGCCCGGCGTGGGCGCGTTCGGGGCCTGCGCCGCGGCCCTGCGCGCGCACGGGCTGGACCGCCTCGTCGCCGACCGGGCGCGCGCGGGCGTGCCGCTGCTCGGCGTGTGCGTCGGGATGCAGCTGCTGTTCGACCGCTCGGACGAGAGCGACCCTTCGGCAGGCTCAGGGCGGGCTGCGGCCGGCCTCAGCCTGCTCCCCGGTGCGGTCGTGAGGTTCGCCCCGGACGCGACGGGACCGGACGGGCGACGGCTGAAGGTGCCACACATGGGCTGGAACGCGCTCGACGTGCAGCAGTCCCACCCGGCCGTCGCGGGACTCGGAAACGCGCCGTACGTCTATTTTGTCCACTCCTACCACGCCGTCCCGTCGGACCGCGGCTGCGTCGTCGCGACGGCCGAGTACGGCGGGCCGGTCCCCGCCGTCGTCGCCGCCGGGAGCGTCGTCGGCGTCCAGTTCCACCCCGAGAAGAGCGGCCCGGTCGGCCTCGCCCTCCTCCGCGCGTGGGACGCGGCGACCGCCGTGGTCCCGTCTACCGCCGACTAGTCCCTCGCCAGCCGAGGCGCTGCCATGCTTGTCATTCCCGCGATCGATCTCCGCGGCGGCCGCTGCGTCCGCCTCCGGCAGGGCCGCTACGAGGACGAGACCGTCTACTTCGACGACCCGGTCCGCATGGCCAAGCTGTGGCGGGTCATGA
>JANPJI010000348.1:0-5406 GCA_031425425.1 Rubricoccaceae bacterium | reverse complement strand
CCGCCCTCTCCCCCATCGCCGTTTCGAGTGGCAGCTCCCCGCGGCCCGGTTCCAGGGAACCGCCACGGCCGACGGCCACGCGCTTGCCGCGGCCGAGAGCGCGGAGGCCTTCGAGGCGCTCGACGAGGGCCTCTTCGAAGACGGCCCCTGGCTGCGGGTCCGCACCCGAACAGACGTCGCCCTGCTGGTCGTCCGCTAGCCCGGCCGGTGGGCCCCCGTTTAGCCCCCGACGGTCGTGCCACGGCGTTCCCACTCCTGTGAGAATCTGGGGAAACGGCCACGTTGGACGGCTTTCCGCCCGGCTTTCCGGATCGCGCCCCGGCGCCTCCCCCTTTACAGATCCGGACGTACGCGGTCCGGTAGCGCACCTCCCGCATGGCATTCCCCGTCGTCGGCATCCGCGCCGCATGCCCGCCCGCTCCCGACCCCGGCGGATTCACGACACTCGGGGCCGTCCTCTCGGTCGAGCGCCCCGGTGACGGCTGCGCCGTGCTCACGTGCGACACCGGTGCCCGTCTCCGCCTCGACGCGCTCGCCGACGACACGGTCCGCGTGCGCCTCGCGCCTCCAGGCGGCACGTTCGCCGGCGACGATTCCTATGCCCTCGACCCCGCGGCCGAGTGGGCCGGGCCGCACCGGTGGGCCGTCCGCGTCGGCGAGCACGTGGTCCGCTTCGAGACGGCCGCCCTCACCGTCGAAGTCGAGCGCGCCGCGTGCCGGCTCCGCGTGCTGGACCGGGCGGGGCGCGTGCTCGTCGAGGAGGTGGGCGGGAGCGCGTGGGCCGAGGACGGCCGCGTCGCCCACTCGGTCAGGCTCGGCGACGACGACCGCCTGCTCGGGCTCGGCGACAAGCCGCTCGGTCTCGACCGCCGCGGACACGCCGTCGAGATGTGGAACACGGACGCGTTCCGGTTCGGGCCAGGATCGGACCCGCTCTACAAGTCCGTCCCGTTCGTGCTCCGCCTCGCTGGCGATACAGCCGTCGGCCTGTTCTACGATTCGACACGCCGGACCCGGTTCGACCTCGGCGCGAGCCAGGCGGACACGATGCGGTTCGAGCAGCCGACCGGGGGTCTGGACCTGTACGTGCTCGCCGCAGGAAGCCCGCTGGGCGTCGTGCGGACGCTCGCGCGGCTCACGGGCCGCACGCCGATGCTCCCGAAGTGGGCGCTCGGCTACCACCAGTGCCGCTACTCGTACCTCACCGAGGCTGAGGTTCGCGACGTCGCCCGCGAACTGCGCGCGCGGCGCATCCCGTGCGACACGCTCTACTTCGACATCCACTACATGGACGGCTTCCGCGTGTTCACGTGGGACCCCGTCTCTTTCCCCGACCCCGACCGGCTCCTCGCCGACCTAGCGGCCGACGGGTTCACGTCCGTCGTCATCGTCGACCCCGGCGTAAAAGCGGACGACCCGGCGTACGCCGTCTACGCCGAGGGCGAGGCGCTCGACGCGTACGTCCGCCACCCCGGTCCGGCGGGCAGTCCGCCCGGCACGCCCGGCCCCGTTGCGCTCGGCGAGGTCTGGCCCGGCACCTGCGCCTTCCCCGACTACACGCGGCCCGACGTGCGGGCATGGTGGGGCCGCCTCCACGCCGGGCTCGTCCGCAACGGCGTCGCGGGCGTGTGGAACGACATGAACGAGCCAGCCCTGTTCTCGGTCGCCCACGTCGAGGGATCGATGGACGCCGAGCACAACGTCGGCACGCTCCCCGACGACGTGCTCCACGGCTTCGAGGGCCGGGGCGGGACGCACGCCGAGGCGCACAACGTCTACGGGATGCAGATGCAGCGCGCGACCTACGAGGGTCTGCTCGCGCTCCGCCCCGAGGCGCGGCCGTTCACGATCACGCGCGCCGCCTGCGCCGGCGCGCAGCGCTACGGGACGGGCTGGACGGGCGACAACACCGCCTCGTGGGAGCACCTCACGCTCGCCATCCAGCAGACGCTCTCGCTCGGCGTCTCGGGCATGCCGTTCGTCGGGGCCGACGTGGGCGGATTCGTCGATTCGCCGACGGGCGAGCTTCTCGCCCGTTGGACCCAGCTCGGTGCTCTGACGCCGCTGTTCCGCAACCACTCGGCCATCGATACGCCACGGCAGGAGCCGTGGCTCTTCGGGCCGGAGATCGAGCGCGTCTGCCGCGAGGCGATCGAGCTGCGCTACCGCCTGCTGCCGGTCCTCTACACGGCCCTCTGGCAGGCGGCGACGGCCGGGACACCGATCCTGCGCCCGCTCGCGCTCGTCCACCCCGAGGACGAGACGATCGCCCGGACGAGCCCGCTCGGCTTCTACGTCGGCGACGCGCTCCTCGCACAGCCGGTCGTCGCCGAGGGCCAGACCGAGCGCGAGGTCTACCTCCCCGCCGCGCCCGGCGGCTGGTTCGACGTCGCCACTGGCGAGCGCCACGACGGCCGCGCGACGCTGTGGACGCAGACGCCGCTGGACCGGCTCCCACTCTACGCCCGCGGCGGGTCCGTGCTGCCGCTCGCGCCCGTCCGGCAGCACACCGCCGAGCGCGCGGCGCGCCTCGAACTCCACGTCTACGTCGCGCCGGGCCGGCACGAAAGCTGCCTGTACGAAGACGCGGGCGACGGCTGGGGCTTCCGCGACGGCGACTACTGGCTCGGCCGGTTTACCGTCGACGCCAGCCCCGAGCGCGTCTCGGTCCGCGTCGCTGTCGAGGGCCACCACGCGCCCGAATGGGACGGCTGGGACGTCGTCGTCCACGGTCTCGACCGCGCGCCCGGTGCTGTGCACGTCGCAGACGTGCCTGCCGAGGTGTCGTGGGACGGACGCGTCGTCCGCGTGAGCGTCCCCGTCGGAGCCGACGTGACCGTGGAGTTGTAGTAGCTGCACCATACCATCAGCAGGAGACGCGGGGACACTCAGACGGCAGACCTTTCAGATCGCTACAACCCTCACGATCTGCCGCCCGAGGCCCCGCCATGAAGATCCGCTCTGCCCCCCTCCCCGACAAGGCCCGCCCGACCCGGCCCGTGTCCACGTCTGTCAGAGCATGTACGCTCTCGCCGCGTAGCGCCACTCCGACCACCCGCCGGGATCAGATCGGTCCCGCATCCCTGCGGATGGGACATCCGCAGTGCCGCCGAGAGGACCGACAATCGCTCGTCAAGCCTCGCGCCTTCGCGCCTGAGAGCTTCGCTATGCACCATCGAGCGCGTCGCCTCGGCGTCGCCAGCTCCGTCCGTCGGCGGCATCCCGCCTCGCAGAGCCAATAGGGTATGTGCTTGTCGCTCACGTCCTCGGGCGCTGAGACGACCAATCCCGGACAGCATGGCTCGCGACCGACCGGGGTGAAGGCGGCAGAACCGCCGTCCTGGACGCCTGGCGCGGCAGGACAGACGAGCCACGCCTGTGCCGTCGCCGTCATCCACCGTCCAACCCTGACCGCGCTCTATCGACTGGAATTGCCGTCCGCCCTTGACTTCCCGCTAATAACAGCCGCGAGTTAGGCGGCACTTGCGATCTCGACGTACTCCACGTGTGCGCTCGGCAACAGAATAGTCTCCCCGTCCTCGCGCATTCCGTCCAGATGAAAGGCGATGGCCTCCCGGATCAAATCGCGAGCTTCGGCTTCGGTCACTCCGACCGCCACGCTGCCTGGCAGGTCTGGGACGTAGGCTCCGAAGCTGCTCTCCCCTCGTTCGAGGACGACGGCGTACTGCACATGGCAATCTCAGTCCAGCTTGTTTGAGAACCGAGTTGAGCGTGCCGGGCGCAAGATCACGGCTCGGCTTCGGGGGCGCGGGCGGGGGCGGTGCAGGGGCCGAAGGTCCGCGGCCGGCCGGTCCGCGGGTCGTTGGGTAGCACGGCCTGCTCGCGCGTCACGCGCTCGGGGTCCTCCGACGCCCGGTACGCCAGCATCGCCGCGAGGGTCGCGTTCTGCTTGAGATCGTCGAAGACGATCTTGTCGAACGTGTCCAGGTTGGTGTGCCACGTGTACTGCCGGTACTCGTCGTAGGGCGCCTGCAGGCGGAGGACCGGGGCGCCGGCGCAGACGAACGACGTGTGGTCGCTGCCCCGGTTGTTCTGCTCGCCCGGCACCTCAAGCACGACGTTGCTGGCGATGCTGGTCGGGACGGACGCCATCCACCGGGGGAGGTGCGACGCGGCGTCCAGAAAGCCTTGGCCCTCGATCCGCTCGATTCGCCACGTGCCGTTGTCCTGGTTGAAGCCGACCTGGAGCCCTTCGAGCACCTCCGGGTGGTCCTCGCGGAACGCGCCCGAGCCGATGAGCCCGACCTCTTCGGCCCCCCAGTGCCCGACGAGAATCGTCCGGCGCGGGCGGGGGTACGTCGCCTTGAGGATGCGCATCGCCTCCATCATCATCACGGTGCCGGTGCCGTTGTCCGTGGCGCCCGTCCCGGCGTGCCACGAGTCGAGGTGAGCGCTCAACAGCACGTACTCGTTGGGGAGCTCGACGCCCCGCATCTCGGCGACGACGTTGAACTGCGGGATGGTGCCGAGCGCCTGGGCCTCGGCGTTGACGCGGACGCGCGGGGCGTGGCCAGAGGCGACGAGGCGGGCCAGCAGCCCGTAGTCCTCGCATGACACGTCGAGCCCAACGGCCCGCCGGTTCGGCGTGTCGAACACCTTGTTGACGCCCCACCCGCCGGACCAGCGCGAGCTCAGCGTGCCGGCAATGCCGGCGGCTTCGAGCCGCTGCGTCCGCTCCTGAGCCGGCCCGAGCGCCCGGAAGCGCTGCGCCCAGTCTCGCTGGCCCTGCCGCCGGAGCGTGTCGATCCGCACGATCGTTTCGGGGCGGGCGTTGGCGGTCAGCTCCTGGGAGGCCCGGCACGTGGGCTCGGGCGCGTTCAGGAGCACGTACTTCCCCCGTAGCGTCGCCAGCCAGGCGTCGGCCGTCTGCGTTGTCAGGTCGGCGGGCGGGGCGACGATGTCGCCCTCCACCGGGCCGGCGGTCGCGGGGCTCCAGGCGAGCAGTTCGGCAACGAGCGGCTGCACCCGCGGCGCTATCATCTCGACGTGGAGGGCGCCGGGCTGCCAGCCGTTCCAGGTGCCGTACTGTTCCTTCCGCGCCGGAATGCCCCATCCCCCGTAGGCCGCGAGCAGCCAGTCCTGCGCCTGCGCCAGCCCGGGCGATCCGGCCAGCCGGGGGCCGATGACGTCGATGAGCCGGTGCGCGAGGGGCTCGGTCTGCGACCGCTCCATCCCCTCCATCCACATCTGGCGGATCACCGGGTCAGCGGTGGGGAAGTGCTGGGCGTGGACAGGCATTACCGCTGCGACGAAGCTGGCGGCGAGGAGCGAGAGGCGACGCATGGGAAAAGGGGGATCTGGTGGTCGGCCGATACGACCGCAGGAGCGCGGAGTGCCCCACGCGGGACGCCGACCGGGACGGGGCGGGTGACGGAGCGATGGTAG
>JANPJI010000347.1:0-5890 GCA_031425425.1 Rubricoccaceae bacterium | reverse complement strand
GTCGCGGCGGGCCGGGGCTCGCCCGACGGCGTCGCCGCGACGGCCCGCGAGCCCTCGACGCGCGCGCGGAGGCGGAGCGTCCGGCTGGCGTCCCACTCGCCCTGCACGCGGAGCGTCTGGCGCGTCTGCTCGCCGAGCCCGCCCACCGTCGAGCCCGGAACGACGTTGCCGACGTCGAGGCCGACCTCGCGCGTCTCGGTCCGCGCCTGGAGGTAGCCGCGGAGGTAGCGCCGCGGGCGGTGCTCGACCGTCACGAGCGCCTCGCGGCCCTGGCTCGGGCGCGGGACGGTGAAGCGGAGGTACGGGAAGCGGTACTGGTCGAGGTAGGCGTTGACCGTCCACGTGCGGCTCGGACGGATGCGGGCACCGGCGTAGAGGCCCGTCTCGTTCTGGCCGATGCCGTTGCGCTCGCCGAAGGGGTAGCCGTGGAGGCTCGTGAAGTCCGGCTCGTAGTGGCGGCCGACGAGGAGCACCTCGGCCCCGCCGCCGAGGTCGGCACCGAGCCCGAGAACGCCGCCGAGGCCGCCGCCCGGCCCGCGTGCGCCCTCGCCGAAGGCCTGGAGCATGCGCGTGCGGGCCTCGCCGTAGACGCTTACGGTCGTCGCGGCGTCGCCCGCGAAGGCGAACCGCTGGTCCGGGCGCGTGCCCGCCCCGAGCGGCGTGTCGAACAGCGCCCGCGTGGCGACGACGCCGAGTTTGGCCTGGAGGCGGCCCGACGAGAGGCGCCCCTCGACGGCCCCGCCGAACAGCGTCTCCTCGATGGCGTCCTGCCGGGCGAGCTCCGAGGCGGTCCGGTGCAGACCCGTCGCGCCGAGCGACGTCACGACCGCTCCGTCGATGGCGTCCGGCGGGAGGTCGGGGTCCGAGAGGTCGACGTCGAGCGTGTCCACGGTCGCGTCGCGGGCGCGGCGGCTGGCGAAGGCCGAGGCGACGACGCCGGGCGTGATGGCGACGGCGAGGGCCGCGCCGCGGAAGTAGTTGTTCTCGTCCACGGACCCGTACGGCCGGATGCCGCGGCCGGAGCGGATGGGCCCGCCGACGGCGTCCGGCCCCTTCCCGAAGCCCGACGCGCGCCACAGCGCGACGCCCTGCCCGAACTCGGCCACGAAGTCGCCCACGACGAGCGCGTCGATGCGGCCGGCGCGGAGGATGGCCGCGTGGGCCGAGACGTAGTCGTAGCCGTACGTGCTCGTGCCGGCGTCGAAGCGGAACGCCTCGCCGGGGTCTTTTTCGAGCGTCACGTTGACGCTCACCTGCCGGCCGTAGGTCGCCGTGAGGCGCGTGTAGATCCGCTCGGGCGAGCCGGCGAAGGACCGCGCCGAGTCGCCCTCGGCGAGCACGTAGCCCGCCTGCCGGTCCAGCCGCCGCTGGACGCGCTGGGTCATCTGGTAGCGGAGTCCGGCGAGGACGGCAGAGGGCCGCGGCGCGCGTGGGAAGCGGGTGCCCCGTGAGGCGCTCGTGAGCAGGCGCGGGCCGATTGAGAGGTACGGTCGGGCGTCGAGGTAGACCTGGGCCGTGACGCCGGGCACGTTGCGGAGCTGCGGGAGGCTCGTGAACGGGCCGTTGGCCTCTCGGTACCGAACGATGGCGGCGGTGACGAGCGGGGTGAACGCCGGGATGGCCCCGAGGTCGTCGGCCGTCGCGGCGTTGACGTCGAGCGGGCGCTCACGGAGGTCGGTGAGCAGTTCGAGAAGCTCCGTGGGGTCTCCGTCGGCGTCGTCTTCGAGGAGCGCCTCGAAGGTCGCGTCGAGGTCCGGGGCGGCGGTCGAGTCCGCCGGGACGCCCGTCGAGTCTGGCGTCTGGGCGAGCGCGAGCGCCGGGGCGAGCGCGAGGAGCAGGGCGAGGCGGACGCGCATCGGCGGAATGAGTGGGATCGGGGATCGGCCAACGGGCATGGGGAGCCGCTGGGCCGGGGGTGCCCCCGATGCCCGTCGGCCGGTGCCAGTTGCCCTAGAACGAGACCTCGATGCCGACGGCGGGCGTGACCCCGAGGGACTCGTGGCGCTCGACGGCGATGTCGGCCCGGAGGGCACCCGCGCGGATTCCCGCGCCGGCCGAGAGCCGCGCCGGCCCGTCCGAGACGCCCACGCGGAGCGCGAGCACGGACACGGGGAACACCTCGACGCCCGCCCGCAGCGACAGGCCGGTGTCGAGGTCCTGCTCGGCGTCGAGCACGAGCGTCGCAACGGCGGACGGCGTGTAGGCGACGCCGACGGCGATCGTGGGGACGGTCGCGAGCGAGTGCCGCACGTCCTCGTCGCCGTCCCACAGGATGCCGAGCAGGTTGCGGCCCGAGAGCCCGGCCCGGAGGCCACGCACGACGTCGCCCTGGACGCCGAGGGAGAGCAGGACGGTCCCGACGCTGCTGTAGCCCTCGGTCGTCGCACTCTCGTAGCCGACCGACAGGCCCGCGTCGAGGCGGCGCGTCGGGCTCAGCCGGATCGCGCGGCCGAGGCCGACGGCGACGCGCGTCTCGCGGTGCTCTGAGAAGCCGTACGACCGCGCCGCGACCGCGACCGTCCCCACGGGCGTCGGCGCGGCGGCCGTGAGCTGGGCGAGGCGCAGCTCGGCGAGCCCGAAGGCCTGGGACGCCTGGAGCGCGCCGCGGCGTTCTTGCAGACTCGCCCACGCGGCCGGGTTGAGGTGGCCCCACGCCTCGCCGCCGAGGGCCACGCCGGTGCGGCCGAGCCCGAGGATGCGCGCGCCGCCCTCGGCGAGCTGCGCCTGCGCCGGCTGCGCGCTCGCCGCGAGCGTCAGCAGGGCCGCTGCCGCGGCAAGCCGGCGCGCGGGGCGCTGGAATCGGTCGAAGATGGAAGCGAGGCGCATAGGGGCCGCAGAGCAGACGTTGGGTCGGGACAGGCCCCGATTTCCGGACAGGAGGCCGGAAACATACGCGCTAGCTTTCCCATCCCCGCCTGCCCGCCCCATGACGCTCTCCGCTCGCTCCGCCCTCGTGGCCGCCCTCGCCGTGCTCCTCGGCGGGCTCGCCGCCGCCCCCGCCCGCGCCCAGGAGCTCAACTGCACGGTCACGCTGAACCGCTCCACGCTGACCGGCAACGAGTACGAGTTCCTCGACGAGCTCCGGTTCCAGACCGAGCGCTACCTCAACGACCGCGCGTGGACGCCCGACGTCTTCGACAACCGCGAGCGGATCGACTGCTCGGTCCAGATCACGCTCACCGCGGCGATCTCGCTGACGCAGTTCCAGGCCCAGGTCGCCATCAACGCCAGCCGGCCCATCTACGGGACGGCCCAGCGGACGGTCACCCTCCTGCTCCGCGACGACGCGTGGATCTTCAACTACACGCGCGGCCAGGCGCTCGTCTACGACCCGAACCGCTACGACTCGTTCCTGTCGGTGCTGGACTTCTACGCCAACATCCTGCTCGGCAACGACTACGACACGTTCTCGGAGCTCGGTGGGACGCCGTACTACGAGCAGGCCCGGCTCATCGCAGACCTCGGGCGGTCCAACCAGACCGCCGCCGGGTGGGGCCTCGAGTCCAACGACGGCCGCTCGCGGTACGACCTCGTGCAGGAACTCCTGGACCCGGCCTTCCTCCCGCTCCGCCGGGCGCAGTTTTCGTACCACTTCGCCGTGCTGGACCGGTTCACGACGCAGCCTGAGGAGGCATGGGTGGAGGCGCTCGCGACGCTCACCGCTTTGCACGAGCTCTACCTCAACTTCAACCGCCGCCGCTATGCGACGGACCTCTTCTTCGGGGCCAAGGCGACCGAGATCGCGGACCTCTTTCGGGAGGCCCCGCAGCGCAACGAGGCCTACGCTCTACTCTCGGAGATGGACGCCGCGCACCTCTCGACGTACGACGTGCTCGTGAGCGGACGCTGACGTGCGGTGAGACGGCGGGCACCGCCGCGGCGCGCTGGCGCGACGGAACGCGCCGCTGAATGCCGACCCGGCACGTGCGGGCACGGCCGTTGGCAGTCGGTCCGTCCCGACCCGCTGCCCCCATGCCCGTCCCGACCGACCGCGCCGTGCTCGGCGTCTCGCCTGCGGCGACCGCCGCGGAGATCCGCCGCGCCTTCCGCGCCCGCGCCTTCGAGCTGCACCCGGACCGCAACCCGTCGCCCGGCGCCGCGGACGCGTTCCACGCACTCCGGACGGCCTATGAGTCGCTGATGGCCGGCACGACCGACGGGTTCGACGTCGACCGGATCGCGCGCGAGATCGAGGCCGCGGCGCGCGAGGCCGACCGCCGCCGGGCCCACAGCGGCCCGCCAGTGCCGGCATGGCAGCAGGTCCGCGTTTCGCTCGACCGGACCCCGCGCGAGCGGGTGGCCGCCGGCATCGCTACCGTGCGCGGGCGCGTGGGGCTCGGCGCGGGGCTCGCGCTCGCCGTCGCTCTGGGGGCGGGCGTCCCGGCTCTGGCCGGAGTCGCGGCGTGGTCCGTCGCCGTGGGCGTGCTCGGCGTCGCGGCCGGCATGGCCGCGGGCGCTCACGCGCTCTGGACCGCCGACGCGCAGCCCTACGCCGTGGACACGCACTGGCGCGGCGTGCGGGACCTGCGCTGGGACGCGACGGTCGAGTGGGCCGAGATCCGCGAGGTGGAGGAGGGCGACGGGTGGCTGGACCTCGTGATCACCGAGGCAGCGGCGTCGCGCCTCGGCCGGAGCGTCCCGGCGGCCACGTTCGTCCGCCGCGCCGGGGCATCCGTCGCGTACCGCCTGCCGCTGCGCACGACGTCGGGGCTCGCGGGCGTCGTCCGCCACCAGCTCGCCACGGCCCTCGCAGCGTAAGCCGCCCCGACCTCGTCAGCGCCGCATCGGCCGGTCGGCGTCGAGGCGGGCGCGGCGGACGATGTCGCCCTGGAGAAGCTGGTCCACGACGTCCTGGCCGCTCACGACGGTCCCGAAGACGGTGTACTTCCCGTCGAGGTGGGGCTGGGGGCTGTGCGTGACGAAGAACTGGACGCCCTCGGTGTCCTTGCCCGCGCTCGCGATGCCCACCGTGCCCGTCGCGAAGCGCGTGCGCGTGAACTCGGACCGGATCGGGACGGCCGGGCCGCCATAGCCGTCGCGCCGGAAGAAGTCGCCGCCCTGGACGACGAAGTTGGACACGACGCGGTGGAACGGGACGCCGTCGTAGCGCCCGCCGGCGGCGGCGAGAGCGACCGTCTGGACCGTCTGCGGCGCGCCCTCGGCGTCCATCTCGATCACGACCTGCCCGCGGTCCGTCTCCAGCACGAGGCGTGGGTGCGGGCCGATGCGCGTGAGGTACGCCCAGTCGATGCCCGTCGTCCCGGTCGCCGCGTCGGCCCCCCGCGCCGAGACGTCGATGCCCTCGACGAGGCGCTCGTTGAGCGCGTCGCGGGCGGCGGTGCGGAGCACGGGATGACCCGTAAGCGCGACGCCGACGAGGAATTCGACCTCCTGCCCGTCGCGAATCTGGCCGAGCGCCTTGACGATCTCGACCATCGGCTCGACGTCCTCGGGGGCCGTCATCTGGCCGTAGACGCCTCGGAGAAGGTCCGCCGAGCCGCGCATCACGAAGAAAGTGTCGGCGAGAACAGGCGCGGCGGCGCTCGTCGTGGCGAGGTCGCGGCGCTGGAAGGCGGCGGCGAAGGCCGGGTAGTAGCGGTCCGCCTGCGCCTCGCGGGCGAGCGTGTCGGCCGCGGCCCAGCGCGCGCGGAGCGCCTCGACGGCGGCGGCGGCGAGGCGCGGGTCGGCGTCGCCGGCCCGCCCGAGAAGCTGCGCGAGCGAGGCGTCGTCTCTGGCGGATCCGAGGGCGGTGAGGGCGGCGGCCTGCGCGAACGGATCAGCCTGCCGCGCGGCCCATGCGTCTACGACAGCGAGGCGTCCGTGCTGGGCGAGGAGCGGCAGGAGCGGGGCCGTCGTCTGCCACGGCCGCCGCGCGTCGGCGACGGCAGCC
>JANPJI010000346.1:0-4147 GCA_031425425.1 Rubricoccaceae bacterium | reverse complement strand
ATGCCGGCGAGGGGCTCGGACTCGCCGCGGCCGTAGGACTGCGTGCGCGCCGCGGCGACGCCCTGGCCCACGAGGAAGTCGCGGACGGCCTGCGCCCGGCGCTCCGAGAGGCTCTGGTTGGTCGCCGTCGAGCCGTCCGTCGAGGCGTGGCCGACGATCACGGCGTCGTGGCCGGGATAGTTCTGAAGGCTCGCCGCGAGGTCCGAGAGGTCCGCGCGGACGCCCGAGCGGAGGTTCGACGAGCCGACGTCGAAGAGGAGCGCGTTGTCGAAGCGGACGGCGATGCCGGCCGTGTTGCCGTCCTCGCCGGGGATCGGCGTGACCTCGGCGTTCTCGAGCTCGCGGTCGAGCTCGTCCGCCTGGCGGTCCATCTGGCGGCCGATGACCGCGCCGGCAGCGCCGCCGACGGCTGCCCCGATGATGGCACCGCGGGCCGTCGAGCCGGTGGCGCGGCCGATGACGGCCCCGATGATGCCGCCGGAGCCGGCACCGATGACGGCGCCGCGGCCGGTGCGGTTCATGCTGGCGCAGCCCGTCTGGGTCAGGCCGAGGACGAGGAGGAGCGCGAGCGGGAGGGCCGCGAAGCGTGTGCGGTAGTGGGTCATGGCAGTAGCGGTGAAGCGGGGGGAGAGGGCGAGCCGAGTCGGCTCGGTGGTACGGCACCGTCCGGAGGTCAAGTTCCGTGCCTGCACGGGCGGCACCTGCCAGACCGGCCAGAATGGAAGAAACGGACGGGGACGCGCGCCGCGGTGCCTACGGGGCCGGACGCTGCCGGCCGGGCGTGCGGACGGCGCCGGCGGAGTGCGAACGGAGAGCCGCCCCCGAAGGCCTCTGCGTCACACGGGCGGCCTCCCCTGCGTCGGGGAGGTGGAGATTCGTCCCCGGCGGCTATCCTCTGCGGTGTCACCCTCCCTGGCTATCTGCATGATCTCTTTCGGGTTCTCCCTCCGGGCGCGCGTCGCCCTCCTGGCGGTCCTGCTCGGCCTCTGCGCGGCCCCCGCACCGCGCGCGCAGGTCGGCATCCCGATGATCCCGGGCATGGCCATCGACTCGACGCTGCTCCGGTTCAACCCGGTCTCGCGGCTCGCGGCCGGCCTCGGCTTCACGACCATCGACGGCGGGACGGAGCAGGGCGAGTTCCTGCTGCTCCAGCTCCAGCCCGAGGTCAACCTGCGCGCGGTCGGCATCCCCCAGGTCGGGTTCGGCCTCGACGCGGCGCTGCGGTTCCAGATCAGCGGTGGCGACGACAGCACGTCGGCCTTCCGGTTCCGGGACGAGGACTACGACGACCCCAACGAAATCCTGTCGATCATCCGCTACGTCCGCTACGGCCAGAAGGACGGCGACGAGGCGCTCTACGCGCGCTTCGGCGCGGTAGACTTCGGGCGGATCGGCTACGGCACGCTCGTCGAGGCGTACCGAAACGAGGTCGGGCAGGACGCCCGCCGCCGCGGCGTCGAGTTCGACGTGGACCTCGGCGGGTTCGGCATCGAGACGCTCTACGGGACGTTCGCGACGCCGGGCGTCTATGCCGGCCGCGGGTTCGTGCGGCCGCTGCGGCTCATGGGCGGCGAGGGCGGCGGGCTCAACGACCTCACGCTCGGGGTGACCGTCGCCGGCGACCTCAACAGCCGGAGCGGGTTCGTCAACACCGACTCGCTCGGCCAGCCGTTCTTCCTCAATGCAGGAGTGGACGGCACACCGACGGCCGACGGCCTCGTGGGCGTCGAGGACCGGGGCCGGCTCCAGGCGCTCGGCGTCGACGTCGGCCTGCGGCTCGCCTCGAACGGGCTCGCCAACCTTGGCGTGTACGCCAACGCGACGCGCTTCTCGGGGACCGCCGCCGACGGCGGCAGTGGGACGGGCGCGGGCCTCGGCGTGCTCCTCTCGCTTGCCCCGCCGGAGGCCACGGGCACGCGCTTCGACGCGCGCCTCGAAGCGGTCTACGGAGGTGCGGGCTACATGCCGAGCACCTTCAACGCGTTCTACGAGGTCGAGCGGCTCCTCGTGGTCGACTCGGTGACGGTCGCGACGCCGGCTGGCCCCGTCCGGCAGGCGCGCTACCAGTCGCGGCGCAACGAACTCGCCGCGAGCCCGTCGCAGGCAGGCATCATCGGGCAGGCCTCGGCCGTCCTGCTCGGGCTGTTTCGCGTCGAGGGGCGCTACCAGCAGCTGTTCGATGTGGGCTCGACGGGGTGGTTTCACGTCGGCGCGGACCTGCTCGCGCCGGGCAACCGGGCCTACGTGCGAGCCGGCATGGACCGCTGGAACATCGGGGGCGACGCGTCGACGAACGCGGACGCCGAGGGCCGGGACTTCTCGCTCCAGGCCGAGGTGGGCCTCCACCTGAGCCCGTACCTGCTCATCGGCGGGCTCGCGCAGCGCGCCTTCGCGCCGGTCTACGCCAACAACACCGTGGTCGACTACCGCCGGCAGGACCGGCTGGAGCCGGTCGTCCAGTTCGTGATGCCCTTCTGACGCCTCGCCGCGGTCGCCTAGCCGCCGTGCGCCGCGGCTCTGGAAAATGCCGTCTTTGCGGCGCGGGGCTCGCCGAAGCGTCTCGGGGTCGGCTCGCGGGGTGGGTTTACCTTGGGCGGTCCACAGTCCGGGTGACGCCCCCGTGCCCCCCCCTCCCGAGACGCCCGGCCGCCGCGCCGGTGATGCGCCACCCGCCGACGGGTCCGCTGTCGCCGCACCCGGCGTCGCCCCGCCCCCTCCCGCATCCGATGCGCTGGACGCCGACGCGCCGACACGCCGCGGGCGGATCCCGGCGTGGTGGGCGGCCGTCCCGCGCAGCGTGCGGTGGGGAGCGGTCCTTCTGGCCGTCGTCCTCGTCGGGTGGTGGGCGCTCGGCCGGGACGGGGCCGGCCCGGACGATGCCGGCCGCGACGCCGACGCCGAGACCGCGATGGCGCGCGCGCAGTGGGCGGCCATGATGCGCCGCGCGCCGACGACGCTCACCCGCGCCGGCCGGCGAGACACGCTCGGCCCCGGCGACGCCGAGCGGACCGACGGCCGCTACGCGGACTACTACGTGTTCGCCGCGCCCGACAGCGCCGTCTTCTCGGTCGTCGTGGCCTCGGCCGAGTTCGCGCCCGACCTCGCCGTCCGCCGTCCCGACGGCGCGACCGTCGCGGCGTCCACGCTGCTCCGGACCGGCACGCGGGCGGAGGTGGCGGGCCTCCGCGGGCCGGGCCGCTTCGAGATCGCCGTGACCTCGCGCGAGCCGGGCGCGACGGGGGCCTACGAACTCACCGCCGGGGTCTCGCCCGTCGCCGACTCCCTCTACGCCGATGACCCGGCCCGTGGCGACACGCTCGGCGGCGGCGCGCTCCGCGCGGGCCGCTTCGAGCGCGTCTACGGCGTCGTCGCCGGCTCCGAAACGCCGGTCATCATCCGCGTCGTCTCGCCGGCGTTCGTTCCGCGGCTGTCCCTGCTCGGCCCGACGGGCGAGGTCGAGGGCGCGTGGCGGACGATGGAGCGCCGCTCCAGCGGCGACAGCCTTTACGGCGTCGTCCTGCGCTACCTGCCTGGTTGGGACGCGCCGTACCGCCTCGTCGTCTCGTCCGAGTCGCCCCGCGCGCGTGGCCCCTTCGCCGTCGACGTCCGCACCCTGCCCGTCCGGACGCTCGCGGCTGACGGCCGCGGCATCAGCGGCACCCTCGGCGACGACTCGTGGCTGGACGGCTACCGCTACATCGACACGTACCGGTTTACGGTCCGTGACGGGATGCGGACGCTCGTCGAGGCGACGTCGGAGGCCGTCCCGCCTGCGCTCCGACTGTACCGCCAGGACCGCCGCGCCGAGCGCGAGGCGGTTGCGGCGCTCAACGAAAGCGGGGCGGCGGCGGCCCGCATCGAACAGATGCTCCCGGCCGGCGAGTACGTCCTCGAAGTAACCTCCGGCGGCCTGCCCGCGGACACCACGCGCGCCGTCGGGGGCGACTACACGCTCGTCGTGCGGCAGACGCCGCTCGCGCCGCCGCCGCCGCGGCCCGGCAGTCCCGCGCGCGCGCCTGCGGCCTCGGCGGGGCCGCTCACGAGCCGCGTCTTCGGCGTCTCGGGCGAGCGGAGCGGCACGAGCGGCGGCTCGACGTTCGCCGTCGGCGCGACGCAGATCGCCGTCTCCTACCCCGGCGGGCGGACG
>JANPJI010000345.1:0-3247 GCA_031425425.1 Rubricoccaceae bacterium | reverse complement strand
GGCCGTCTTCGAGGCCTACGACGTGCTCTCCGCAGCCGAGCTGCACAGCCGCCAGGAGATCCTCGTCGAGCAGTACGTCAAGACGGTCAACATCGAGGCGGCGACGACGGAGAGCCTCGCGCGGACGCTCGTGCTGCCGGCCGCGCTGCGGACGCTCGCCGAGATCGGCGAGGCCAACGCGACCATCGCCGCCTTCGGGCTCGACGACGCGGGCGCGAAGGCGCTCGCCGCGGCGGTCGTGACGCCGGTCAACGCGCTCCAGAAGGCCGTCGGCGCGCTCGCCAAGGCCCGCGCCGCCGCGCCCGGGGCCGCCGACGAGGCGCTCGCGATGCGCGACTCGGTGCTGCCGGCGATGGCGAAGGTCCGCGCCGCGTGCGACGCGCTCGAGTGCCAGGTCGCGGCCGACCTCTGGCCGCTGCCGACCTACCGCGAGATGCTGTTCGTCAAGTAACCCGCGCCTCGGCGCTCCGGCTGCCGCCCGCTCCGACACGTTCGGGGCGGGCGGCGTCGTTTCCTACCTTGCCCGCTCGCTTCCGGCTTCACCGATGGAAACGCCCACCCTGCTTACCCCGCAGTACGTCACCGACGCCGACGGCCGGCGCACCGGCGTCCTCCTCTCGCTCGACGCCTACGAGGCGCTGATGGAGGACCTGGCCGGGCGAGCGGCAGGCGACACGTCCGAGAGTGCGTGGCTGGCCGTCGCGCGTCGAGGTGGAGCCTTCGAGGACCTGGCAGACCCCGCAGAGGACCTCTACTCGGAAACCGACGGCGTTCCGTTCCGGCTCGCGAAACAGGACGGAGATCACTCGTCCGCGTAGATCGCGACCGTCACGCGGCCGCTGCGCGTGATCGTCCCGCGCGCCATGCCGTCCGTGTTGAACGGCATCGTCGCACGCCCGGCACGGTCCAGCACGATCACGCCGCCGGTCCCGCCGGCCTCCGTGAGCGTCGTCCCGATGACGTGGCGCGCGGCGGCCTCCGCGGTCTCGCCGAGGTAGGCCACGCGGGCGTGGATGTCGTGGGCGACGGCGAGGCGGATGAAGTACTCGCCGTGGCCGGTCGCCGAGACGCCGACCGTCGCGTCGCTGGCATAGGTGCCCGCCCCGACGATGGGCGCGTCCCCGATCCGGCCCCAGCGCTTGTTGGTCATGCCGCCGGTGGAGGTCCCCGCCGCGAGGTGCCCCGCCGCGTCGAGCGCGACCGCCCCGACCGTCCCGGTCATCTGCCACGGCTCCGGCGCGAAGCCCGCGTCGCCACGTGTGCTCCGCTCGCGCGCCTGGACCGCGTCGAGGTCGGCCTGCGCCTCGGCGGTGACGAACCAGTCGTTGGGCTTCATCTCCAGGCCCTGCAGGAGCGCGAACTCCTCGGCCCCCTCGCCCGTGAGCAGCACGTGCGGCGAGTGCTCCATCACGGCCCGCGCGAGCCGGATCGGGTGGCGGACGTGCATCGTGCCGGACGAGGCCCCGGCGAGGCCCGTCGCGCCGTCCATCACCGAGGCGTCGTGGCGGGCCACGCCGTCGGCCGAGAGGACGGCCCCGCGGCCGGCGTTGAACTGCGGGTCGTCTTCGAGCGTCTCGATGGCCGCCTGGACGGCGTCGAGGGCGGGTCCGCCGGTGGCGAGGGCGGCGTGCCCGGCCCGGAGCGCCGCCTCGATGGCGGCCCGGACCGCGGCGTCCCGCGCGGGCGTGAAGTCGCCGCGGCGCAGCGTCCCGGCTCCGCCGTGGACGACGACGACGACGGGGTCGTCGGGCGCTCCGGCCGGGGCCGACTGAGCGAGCGCGCCCGGCGCGGCAAAAACGACCCCGAGCAGGACGCCGACGTGGAGCGCGAACCGAGCGGCGAAAGAGCGCCTCGCGGGAGGGATCTGGGACATTGAAAGGCAGGAGGGTGGCCCGGCGAATCTAGGCGAGGCCTTCGCGGCGGCGCTACAGCCAGTCCACGGCGTCGCGGTTGAAGTCGGCGACGTCGGTTCCATACGGCGACTGTCCGAGCTGGTCGGCGAACCACCGGAGGAAGACGGCCTGCCCGAGCGCGTCGCCGGGCCACGCGTCGCGGGCGAAGGCCGCCGCCTGCGCGCCGCGGCCGGCGTACAGGAGGTCCAGCAGCGTTCCCCAGTACGCCGATGGCGGGAAGGCGGACGCCCACGCCGCATCCGCCCGCGTCTCGGCGACGAGGCGCGCCAACTCGGCGGCCGGCAGCGGCGGCTCCGTCATCCGGTCGGGGTCCGGCGCGAACCGCTCGCCGTCCCACGTCAGCACGACGCGCGGCGCGGGCGACCCGGCGAACGACTCGTTCCAGTAGGCGAACGCGAAGTCGTGGTGGGTGAGCGTCGGCAGGCCGCCTGTGCTCGCCTCGACCCTCAACTCGCCGTCCTGCGTGTCGATGACGCCGAGCAGGCGCGGCGTCTCGCCGAGCGATACGACGGCGTAGCTGTGGCAGCAGTGCGCGCCGCCGCTCCACGTGGCCACGATGAGCTCGGCCGTTCCGTCGCCGGTGAGGTCGCGGACGGCCCCGGCGGGGAGTGGGAGGTCTGCCGGGTCGCGGTTGCCCCAGAGGAGGAGCGTGTCCATCTCCGCTCCGAGCCAGACGCGGAACGCGCCGAGCGAGTCCATAGCCTGACCGCGGTGGCGGAGCGTGAACGTCTGGTCGGGCGGGCACTCCGGTGTGGACCCGGGCACAGCGAACCCCGACGCGGCGAAGACGTGGTCGGGGCTGAACAGGCGGTCGGCGGGGGCACCGTCGCACTCGGCGTCGGTCTGGCGGATCTCGAACGTGTACGCTCCGTGGGCCTGCTGGAAGCGGAGCCGCGACTGGGCCGCTGCCGGCCCGACGAGCCCGATTCCGAGAGCGACGAGTGCGACCAGGGTGAATCCTGGCGTGAACGAGGGAGCGGCCGGGCGGGACATCGGGGCGAGAGGTGACGGTGGTCGGAGTCTACCGGTGGGTGTCCACCCGGCGACGATCCCCGTGCGTTCTGCGACCCGGCCGCTGGCCGTGCCTCGCTCGCCTCGTCCTCCACACGTCGCCGATCCAGAAGAGGGAATCTATGTAGCTTATAAACAAAGAGATGAGGATTCAGCGTTTGGTGCCGGGTGGCGTAGGTTCGGTTTCCCCATCGCACTGCCGCCATGCGTCTCTGGACCGTTCTCCTCTACGCCGCCCTCGCCGGCTGCACGAACGCCCAGGCACCGGTCGAGGTCGCCGACGGCCGCGAGGCCACCGAACCTGCCGACGTCTCGGCATGGGC
>JANPJI010000344.1:0-2900 GCA_031425425.1 Rubricoccaceae bacterium | reverse complement strand
CAATCGAAACGCCTTCGCGGAGCGCACCCTCGGAGACGGCGTCGAATGCGAAGCGCGACCGGACGGCATGGACAATCGTGCCCCATGTCAGGGCCGCGACCTCGGCGCGGTCCCGGTGCCGGGTCACGAAGGGAACCTCGTCGCCCACGATGACGGGGCCGTTGCGTACAACGATGAGGCGGCCGCCGCGGATCTCGGGGCCTTCGTAGGCAGGGACACGCAGGTCTGCCGCGGGCGCGCAGCCGGCCAGCACGACGACGGAGACGAGCAGGGCGAGTCCTGACCTGAGGGCGAAACGGACGAGCATCGAGGTGGAGAGACCGCGGGCGGCAACCTACCGCCTTCACACCCGGACGCCGCCCTACCCGCGCCCGGGAAGGTGGATCTCAATCGGCTCGGCGGTAGCGGCCTTGAGGGTGCCCTTCGAGATGACCGTCTGGCCGCGGTTGCCGCGGTTCGAGACGTCGAACTTGGTCGTGCGGACGGTCTCGGTGCGGCCACGGCTCGTCTCGACGTCGAGGCCGCGGCGGGCGGCGTCGGAGACGGCCATGCCGAGCACGGCGTCGGCCTCGCCGGCGAGGCGCATCGCGATGACGCCCTTGGCGGCACTGCGGAAGACGGGCACCTGGGCCACGGGGAAGATCAGCGCGCGGCCCTCGCGGGAGGCGAGACAGACGTTCTCGGAGCCCGCGGCGACCTCCGCCCCGATCACGCGGATGCCGTCGCGGAGGCGCATGAACACGCGCCCGTTCTTGTTGGACACGTCCGTGAAGGCGGCCGTCTCGAAGCGGACCGCGAGGCCGTCCGACGACACCGCGACGACGTACGGACCGGCGCTGGCGAGGCCGGCACCGTCGGCAGCGGCCCCGTCGCCGCCTGCGTCGAACAGGGCCGGAGATGCTGCCGGGGGCGCTTCGGCGACGCCCACTGGGAGCGTGCGGCCGTCGAACGAGACGACGCCGACGACCGTCTCGCGGTCGGCGAAGTCGAAGAACTTCTGGACCGGGTCGCCGTGGCCGGTCGTCTGCGGCAGGGTGTCCACGCGGAGCGTGTAGCAGCGGCCGGCCGACGTGAAGACGCCCAGCGTGGAGCGCGTCGACGCGGCGAGGGCGTAGAGCACGCGGTCGCCCTCGCGGACGCGGATCGAGGCGAGGTCGGTGTAGGACCGCTGCCGCTTCACCCACCCGTCGCGGGTGACGATGACGTAGACGTCCTCGGACACGATGTAGTCCTCGGCGACGTAGGCGACCGCGGCGTCCGGCCCGCCGATCGTCGTCCGGCGCGCGTCCGCGAAGCGCTTCTTGACGTCGCGGAGCTCCGTGCGGACGAGCGCCCAGCGGGCGGGCTCGTCCGCGAGGAGGGCGCGGATCTGGGCGGCGCGGGCCTCCTTCTCGGCGAGCTCCTTGAGGATGGCGTCGATCTCCATCCGCGCGAGGCGGTAGAGCTTGATGTCGAGCACCGCGTCGGCCTGGTCCTCGTCGATCTGGAAGCGGTGGCGCAGGCGCGCGTTGGCGTCGGCGCGGTCGCGGGCGGCGCGGATCATCTTGAGCGCCTCGTCGAGGGCCGAGAAGACGGCCGCGAAACCGCGCAGGATGTGGATGCGCGCTTCGAGCGCCTTGAGCTCGTGCGCGAGGCGCCGCGAGACGACGTCGAGGCGGAAGTCCAGGAAGTGCTGGAGGGCCGTCTTGAGGTCCACCTTCTGCGGGGCCGCCACCTCCGGGTTGTCCGTCGGCACGAGGCACGTCAGGTTGACGTGGAAGCGGCTCTGGAGCGGTGTGTGCTTGAGCAGGTACGCCATCGCGGCCGCAGCGCTCGCCCCTTTGCGGAGTTCGAGCACGACCCGGACATCGTCCGTGGACTCGTCGCGGACGTCGACGATCTGGGGCACGCGACCCGCCCGAATGTGGTCCGCGATCTTCTCGATGAGGTCCGATTTGTCGAGCGCGTACGGGATGCTCGTCAGAATCACCCGGGCGGGCTCTCCGCGCGTGGCGGCTTCTTCCGTCCACTCGCCGCGGACGTCTACGGCCCCTTCGCCGGTCTGGTAGATCCGGAGGAGCTCGGCGGGCGTGTTGAGGATGCGGCCGCCGGTGGGGAAGTCCGGCCCCGGCAGGTGCCGCACGAGCGCCTCGACCGAGACGTGGGGATTTTTGAGCAGCGCGAGGCACGCGTCGACTGTCTCGCCGAGCGCGTGTGGCGGGATGTTGGTCGCCATGCCGACGGCGATGCCCGTCGCGCCGTTGACGAGCAGCAGCGGGGCCGTGGCCGGCAGGACGACCGGCTCGAACATCTGCCCGTCGTAGGTCGGGCGGAAGGGGACCGTGTCCTGCTTGATCTCGTCCAGGAGGGCCGCGCCGAGAGCGGTGAGGCGCGCCTCGGTGTAGCGCATCGCGGCGGGGTTGTCGCCGTCGAGCGAGCCGAAGTTGCCCTGGCCGTCCACGAGCGGCGCGCGGAGCGAGAACGGCTGCGCCATGCGGACCATGGCGTCGTAGATGGCCGTATCGCCGTGCGGATGGTACTTACCATCGTTTCTCCAACGATCGTCGCGCTCTTTCTGTGGCGCGATTCGGGGCCGAGGCGCAGCTGCGTCGCCATCGCGTAGAGGATGCGGCGCTGGACGGGCTTGAGGCCGTCGCGGACGTCCGGCAGGGCGCGGCTCGTGATGACGGAGAGCGCGTAGGTGAGGTAGCGCTCGCGTGCGGTCTCGTGGAGCGGGATCGTCTCGACGACGGGCATTGCGTTCGGGGCGTTTCGGGCAAGCTACCCGCGCCCGGTGACACGGTGCGTCACACGGCGCACGGTCTCCACGAGGCGAGTCGGCCGGTCGGCAGGTCCGTGCGGTCGCCGCCGTACAAGCCGGCGACCCGGGCAACGCGGCCGGCCGATCGCAGGGCGGTGAG
>JANPJI010000343.1:0-2195 GCA_031425425.1 Rubricoccaceae bacterium | reverse complement strand
TGTGGGCGCGGGCGCCAGTGACTCGGACCGCACGTTCGGGGCTCGTCGAGCGGCGTGTTTCAGGGATCTCGATCCGCTTGCGGCCAGAGAGGTACGCGCCGGTGAGCGACTTCTCGTCGAGGAGCGCCTCGGCGAAGGTCCCCTGGAACATGATCTCGCCTCCGAGCGCGCCCGAGCCCGGCCCGACGTCGATGAGCTGGTCCGCGCGGCGCATCATCTGCTCGTCGTGCTCGACGACGAGGACCGAGTTGCCGAGGTCGCGGAGGCCCTCCAGAATGGTGATGAGGCGGTCGTTGTCGCGCGGGTGCAGGCCGACGGTGGGCTCGTCGAGGACGTAGAGCGAGCCGACGAGGCTAGAGCCAAGGCTCGTCGCGAGGTTGATGCGCTGGCTCTCGCCGCCGGAGAGCGTCTGCGCGAGGCGGTCCAGGGTGAGGTAGTCCAGCCCGACCTCGACGAGGTAGCCCAGCCGGCGGCCGACCTCCTCCAGAATGCGCCCGGCCACCTCGCGGTCGTGGTCGCTCAGCACGACGCCGTCCATCACGTCGCGCGCGTCGGCCGTGGTCAACTCGCAGATCTCGCCGATGTGCATCCACACGAGGCCGCCGTCTGCACCCGGTACCCGGACCTTGACGCAGAGCGCCTCGGGGCGGACGCGGTAGCCGTCGCACTCGGGGCAGGTTGTGTAGCCGCGGAAGCGGGCGGCGTAGATGCGGTAGTGCATCTTGAACTGCTTGCCTTGGAGAAAGTCGAAGAAGCCCGTGACGCCGATGTAGTCGCCGTCGCCGTCCCAGATCACGGCGCGGTCTGCCTCCGAGAGTCGGCCGTAGGGCGCGTCGAGGTCGATGTGGTGGCGCGCGGCCGCCCGCAGGAGCGTCCGGTAGTGCATGGACCACTGCTCGGTCCGGAACGGCGCGATGGCGTGCTGGCGGATCGAGAGGTCCGGGTTGGGGACGACGAGGTCCGGGTCCACACCCGGCACCCGGCCGAAGCCCTGGCACGTGGGGCACGCGCCGAGCGGCGAGTTGAACGAGAAGAGCTGCGGTGTGGGCTCTTCGAACGTCCTCCCATCGCGCTCGAAGTGGGCCGAGACGTCGATGCGTTCGGACCGGCCCTCGGTGGGGACCGTCACGGCGACGGCGCGCTCGTCGCCCTCGCGGAAGGCGAGCTCGACCGAGTCCGCGATGCGGCTCGTGACTGCCTCGTCGCCGGCGCGCGTCGCGAGGCGGTCCACGAGGACGAGCAGGCGGGCGGGAGGTGTCTTGATGCTCTCCGAGTCTGTCTCGGCGAGGTCCACGACCTCCGGCAGCGCGCCCTTCGCCGCCTGGCCGTCGGTGGGGAGCACGACGAGGCGCGCGAAGCCGCGGGCCTGGAGCGCCGCGATCTCCTCGGCCTTGTTGGCGCCCTTGTGGGCGGGGAACGGGAAGGCGAGGTAGAACCGCGTCGGCGCCTCAAAGCGCGCCTGGAGCATCGTCGCGACCGACCGCGGGCTGTCCCGCGTGACCGTCTCGCCGGAGACGGGCGAGACGGTCGTCCCGATGCGGGCGAAGAGGAGGCGCAGGTAATCGTAGACCTCCGTCTGTGTGGCCACCGTGCTCCGCGGGTTGCGCGTGGCCGTCATCTGCTCGATGGCGATGGCCGGCGCGAGGCCCGTGATGAGGTCCACGTCCGGCTTGTCCATCCGCTGGAGGAACTGGCGCGCGTACGCGCTGAGGCTCTCGACGTAGCGCCGCTGCCCCTCGGCGTAGATCGTGTCGAAGACGAGGCTGGACTTGCCGCTGCCCGAGGGGCCGGTGACGACGATGAGCTTGCGCTTGGGGATCGTGACGTCGACGTTCTTGAGGTTGTGCTGGCGGGCTCCCTTCACGACGAGGGTCTGGCCGACGAAGCGGTCGGCGGATACGGGCGGCGGAGTCTTCTTGCGCGTGGCCAAAGCAGGTGCGGGAGAGGGTTTGCCGGACAACGCGTCGGGGCCGGTGAAGGTGCCGGATGCGCCGCGAATGCGGGCCGGACATGGCGGAGCCCCGGCACCACACGGGCACCGGGGCTCCACGCCGGGCGACGGCCGCCCGGCACGCCGTCAGGTCCGTTACCGGACCACCGTCACGCGCTGCGTCAGGTTCACGTCCGTCCCGCTCGCGCGCACCACGTACACGCCCGACGGCAGACCGGCCGTGTTGAAGCCGATGTACGCCTGC
>JANPJI010000342.1:0-13869 GCA_031425425.1 Rubricoccaceae bacterium | reverse complement strand
TCCCCGACCCCGAGATCGTCGATGCCCACGACGCCGTCCTCCGCGTGACGAGTACGGCCATTTGCGGCTCGGACCTCCACCTCTTCGACGGCTACCAGCCGACGATGGAGAGCGGCGATATCCTCGGGCACGAGTTCATGGGCGAGGTCGTCGAGGTCGGCTCGGCGAACACGAAGCTCAAGGTCGGCGACCGCGTCGTAGTGCCGTTCGAGATCGCCTGCGGGCAGTGCTTCTTCTGCCAGAAGGGCCTCTTCTCGTGCTGCGACACGACGAACCCCAACGCCAAGATGGCCGAGAAGGCAATGGGCCACTCGCCGGCGGGCCTCTTCGGGTTCTCGCACATGCTCGGCGGCTACGCCGGCGGGCAGGCCGAGTACGTCCGCGTGCCCCACGCCGACGTCGGCCCGATCAAGGTCCCGGACAGTCTCGCCGACGACCAGGTCCTCTTCCTGTCGGACATCTTCCCGACGGGCTGGATGGCGGCCGAGAACGCCGACATCGAGCCCGGCGACACCGTCGCCGTGTGGGGCTGCGGGCCGGTCGGTCAGTTCGCGATGCAGAGCGCGTGGCTCATGGGGGCCGGCCGTGTGATCGGGATCGACACCGTCCCGGAGCGCCTCTCGATGGCCCGGACGCTGGGCAAGGCCGAGACGATCGACTTCATGGAGGAGAAGGTCTACGACCGCCTCCAGGAGATGACGGGCGGGCGCGGGCCAGACCGCTGCATCGACGCCGTCGGGGCCGAGGCGCACTCGCACGGGACCGTGGACGCGGTCATCGACAAGGTCAAGGCGGCGACGTTTCTCGGGACGGACCGGCCCCACGCGCTCCGCGAGGCCATCATGTGCTGCCGCAAGGCCGGCACGGTCTCGGTCCCCGGCGTCTACGTCGGTCTCCTCGACAACATCCCGTTCGGCGCGGCGATGAACAAGGGCCTCACCATCAAGTCCGGCCAGACGCACGTCCAGCGCTATCTCGCGCCCCTCCTTGCGAAGATCGAGGCGGGCGAGATCGACCCCGGTGCCATCATCACGCACCGCGTGCCGCTCGCCGACGCCCCGAAGATGTACGAGACGTTCCGCGACAAGAAGGACGGCTGCATCAAGGTCGTGCT
This sequence comes from Rubricoccaceae bacterium, assembly GCA_031425425.1. GTDB lineage: Bacteria > Bacteroidota > Rhodothermia > Rhodothermales > Rubricoccaceae > DASVSE01. The sequence continues at coordinate 12,755 of JANPJI010000342.1, read as the reverse complement.
CGACCCCTGGGCGACGGCCTGACGCCGACGGCCGCCCTCCGCAGGGCAGCGCGGATCCCGGAGGCAGAACGTCCCGTACGGGCGTTCTGCCCATCCGACGGTTTATGACCGACCTGTACGACGCGACCGTGGTCGGGGCTGGCCCGGCCGGCCTCTCCGCCGCGCTCTCGATCGCGCGGGCCTGCCGCCGCGTGCTCCTCGTCGACGACGGCCACCCGCGCAACGGCCCCGCGGCGCAGGCGTGGGGCTTCGTCACGCGCGACGGCACGCCGCCCGAGGACCTCCGCGCCGTCGGCCGCGAGCAGCTCGCCCGCTACGACGTCACCATCCTCGACGCCCACGTCGAGGCGGCCACGCGCACGGACGACGGCTTCTGCCTCACGCTCACGGACCGCGACGACACCATCCGCACGCGCACGCTCGTCCTCGCGACAGGCATCGCGGATATCCTCCCGCCCGTGCCGGGGATGCGCGAGGCGTGGGGCGCGGGCGTCGCGCACTGCCCGTACTGCCACGGGTGGGAGCTGAAGGGCCGCCCGACGGCCTTCTACGGAACCGGCGACGACGCCTTCGAGATGGGCCGCTTTCTCACGCTCTGGACGGACCGCATGACGGTCGTCTCAGACGGCCCCGCCGACCTCACGCCGGAGCAGCGGTCGGAACTCGACGCCCGCGGCGTCGCGGTGGACGAGCGGCCCGTCGGGCGCATCGAGCAGACCGACGGGGCCGTCTCGGCGGTCGTCTTCGAGGACGGCGCGCGCCTCGCCGTCGGCGCGGTCTACGTCAAGCCGGACGTGCGCCCGCGGAGCGGGCTCGCCGAGGCGCTCGGGGCGCACGCGAACCCGAACCGCCTCCTCGTCACCGACGACGTCGGCCGCGTCGAGGGCGTGCCGGGGCTGTACCTCGCGGGCGACACGGCCGAAAAGCAGCACCAGGTCGTCCTCGCGGCGGCGTCCGGCACGCGCGTCGCGTTCGCGCTCAACCACGACCTGCTCGTGGCCGACACGCCGGACACTGCCTCGCCGGAGGCGTAGCCCGGCGGCCCGGGTTACGGACCCACGAGGCGCAGGTCCGCGAGCGTGTCCACGTCCGGATCGAGCACGACACGCGCCGCGGCGAACGGGAAGCGAACGACCGTCTCGTTCCCTGCCACGTCCGCCACGACGCGCGCCGTCTGCCCCGAGGCGTCGGTCGCCTCGACCGTGAGCGGAAACGCGTACGGGACGCCGCTCTGGCGAAGCGTCACGACGGTCTGGCCCGCCGCGACCCGCCACCCGGCGTCGACGCGCGGGACGCCCGGGCGGCGCGTCCACGTCTGGAAGAAGGCGGTGAGGTCCTGCCCCGAGGTTTCTTCGAGGGCGGCTTCGAGGTCGTCCGTCGTCGCGTTCGCGTCGGCGTGGCGGGAGAGGTAGAGGCGGAGGCCGGCGAAGAACGCCTCGTCGCCGACGCGGCGGCGGAGCAGGTGGAGCGTCCACCCGCCGCGCTGGTACGAGTACGCGTTGAGCAGCTCCATCGGGTCTGCGAACGTCGTGTCGACGAGCATCCGCTGCGGGTCGCTCGCGGCGAAGGCGACGATGCGCGTGCGGTCGCGGGCCAGCCCGGCCCGGAGCGCTGCCTGCCCGCGCGTGCGCTCGGCGTAGACGTGCGTGAGGTACGTCGCGAAGCCCTCCGAGAGCCACAGGTGCGGCCAGTCGGCCTCCGATACGAGGTCCCCGAACCACTGGTGGACGACCTCGTGGACCACCGTCGCGGCGTTGGCCCTCGTCCCGGTCACGCCGCCCTCGTCGTAGAAGATGGCCCCGGCGTTCTCCATCCCGCCGAAGCGCGTCGTGGACTGCACGTTGGCGAGCTTCTCGTACGGGAACGGCCCGAGCAGGTCCGCGAGGACGACGAGCGCCGAGTCCGCCGCGGCGAAGTCGTAGAAGCCCGCGGCGCGGTCCTCGGGATAGGCCCACGTCTCGACGGCGACGGGCACGCCCGCCGCGACGACCGGCCGCCGGTGCTCGACGGCAAACCGTGCCACACCGATCACGGCGATCTTGGTCGCGATGGGCCGGTCCGTCGCCCAGCGCGTGATGCGCGTCCCGTCGCCGGCGTCGGTCTCCTCGACGAGGCGCCCGTTGGCGACGACCTGGTATGTCGCCGGGGCCGTCACCGTCCACTCGAAGAGCGCCTTGTCGGAGGGGTGGTCCACGACGGGCAGCCAGTTGCGGGCGCGGTTCGGCCAGTGGTCGCCGAAGAACGTGCGCGCGCCGTGCCGGTTGACGCCGACGATGAGGCCGTCGGCCGGGACGCCCGCATACGCGACCGTCACGGTGTGCTCGGCCCCGCGGCGGGTCGGCCCGAGGGCGACCACGAGGCGGTCGGCGCGGTGCGCGAACCGCGCCGGCACGCCGTCCAGCGTGACCTCAGAGACGGCCATCCCGGTGCTATCCGGGCGGAGCGAGACGAGGTCGAGCGGCAGCACCGTCGTCGTGTCCGACGCGACGCGGAAGGCGACCCGCGCCTCGGCGTCGACGGCGTCGGTGTCGTCCGACAGGGCGACGTGGATGGCGTAGCGCGTCACGTCGACGCCGGGGGCGTACGTGCGGCCCGCCGGGAGCGGCTGCGCCGAGGCGGCGGACGCGAGGAGGACGGCGAGGACGAGGGCGAGGCGCATATCGGGTCGGAGAGCGGGCACGGCGAGGATAACGACCGCTCTGGAGGGACCGTGCCCGGGCGGTCGTACGTTGACGCCCCCTCTGGAACCGCCGTGCTCCGCCTCCGCCACGCCTGCGCCTGGACGCTGCTGGCCGTGTCCGCCTTCGGCGGGACGGTCGCGCCGGCCGTGCACCACGCTGCGCACGGGCTGGAGCGCGCGGCGGCGATCGCGGCACACGCCGCGGACGGGCACCACGGGCCGGGCGGGAACGGGGGCGAGCGCGCCGCCGAGTCGTGTTCGACGCGGCTCGCGACGGACCTCGCGTGCACGCTCTGCCAGGGCCTGTCCGCGGCCCTTCTCTTGTCCTGCGCGGCGGCGGGCCACGCGGCCAGGGCGCAGGATGCGCCGGCCGGAGCGTCCGACGGCGAGCGGAGCCGGCCCGTCGGGGCACCCTCGGGGCGCGGGCCGCCGGAGCGCGTCGCCTGACGCCCTGCGCCGCAGGGCGCTCGCGCCGTGCAGCCCCGGCTGCGGCGCGGCTCCAGGCCGGCACACGCGTGCCGGTCGCCTCCTGTGGACCCGCGGCCCGTCGGCCGCCTCCGACGCTCTCCTCCATGCCATCGCTCCGTTCTGTCCGTGCCGCCGTCGCGGCCGGCCTCCTCCTTCTCGTTTCCGCCGCCCAGGCGCAGTCCCTCACGGGCCGCGTCACCGACGCCGCCACTGGCGACCCGCTCGTCGGGGCCACGGTGGCCGTGCCTGCCATCGGCACGGGCACGGCCACCGACGCCGACGGCCGGTACACGCTCGCCGTGCCGGCCGGCGGAACGGTCCGCGTCGTCACGCGCTACGTCGGCTACACGCCCGACACGCGCGCCGTCGCCGTCGCTATGGCGGCCCCGACGCCCTTCGACGTGGCGCTCGCGCCGTCGGCCGTCGAGGCGCCGGCCCTCACCGTGACGGCCCGCGCGGCCGCCTCCGACGTCCTCGCGACGCCCCAGTCCGTCGCCGCGGTCGATGCGCGCGAACTGCAGCGGTCGGCCGGCGGGAGCCCGTTCGACGCGCTCGACGACGTGGCCGGCGTGCGCCTGCTGCGTACCGGCCCGGCCATCGCCAAGCCCGTCATTCGCGGCCTGACCTCGCAGCGCGTGCTCGTCGTCCGCGACGGCGTGCGGCAGGAGGGCCAGGGCTGGGGCGACGAGCACGCCCCCGAGGTCGGCGCGGCCGATGTGGACCGGATCGAGGTCGTCCGCGGCCCGTCGAGCCTGCTCTACGGCTCCGACGCGCTCGGCGGGGTCGTCCAGACGCTCCAGCGCGACCTCTTCGCCGACGCGCAGCCGGTGAGCGGCGAGGCGCGCCTGGGCGGGACGAGCGTCTCGCAGCAGACCGACGCGAGCCTCCGCCTCGGCGGCACGGCCGGCCGGGTCGGGTTCGAGGCCCGCGTGGGCGGCCTCCGCGGCGGGCTCGTCCGCACGCCCGACGGGCTCATCGCCAACACGGCGCAGGACGGGACGACGGTGGGCGCACGCGTGGGCCTGCGCCTGGGCGCGCGCGGGCGCGTCGAGGCCGAGGGCGGCACCTTCCGCCAGCAGATCGGCCTCTTCGAGCCGGCCGACAGCACGGTGGTCGCCCCGCTGCCGGGCCCCGCCGTAGGCCGGTTCGACATCGGCGGGCCGTACCAGCGCGTCGCCCACGACCGCGGCGTGCTCCGCCTCGCCGTGCCCGCCGGCGGGTTCGTGCAGCGCGTCGAGGCTGTCGCGGCGCTCCAGCAGAACCGCCGCCGCGAGTTCGAGGACGGCGGCGACGCGGCGCTCTCCCTCCGCCTCACCACGGCGACGGCCGACCTGCGGCTGCACCACCGCCCCGTCGGGCGCGTCTTCGGGACGCTCGGCGCGAGCGCTCTGCGCCAGCGCAACGAGACGCTCGCCGAGGAGACGCTCATCCCCGCCGCGACGACCTGGAACGGGGCCGTCTACGCCGCCGAGCAGCTCGTCCTGCCGACACTGACCTTCGACGCCGGTGCCCGCCTTGATGTCCGTCACCTCGACGTCGAGGCGTCGGATGACCTGCTCGTACCGGCTCAGACGCGGTCGTACTCGGCCCTCACCGGGGCCGTCGGGGTGGCGTGGCAGCCGCGGACCGACCTCTCGCTCGCGGCCAACCTCGGCCGCGCCTTCCGCGCGCCCGTCCTCCAGGAGCTGTTCGGCAACGGTGTCCACGAGGGCACGCTTCGTTTCGAGCGCGGCGACGCGGCGCTCCGCCCCGAGCAGAGCGTCGCCCTCGACGTCGTGGCACGCTACCTCTCGCCGCACGTCTACGCCGAGGCCAGCGGCTTCGCCAACCGCATCGCGGGCTACATCACGCCCCGCGCGACGGGAACGGTCGACGGCGAGAGCGGCCTCCAGATCTACGACTTCACGCAGACGACCGCGCGCCTCGTCGGGGCCGAGGTGCGCCTCGACGTCCACCCGCACGCGCTCCACGGCCTCGGCCTCCACCTCCAGGCCGACGTCACGCAGGGGACGGACACGGAGCTCGACGAGCCGCTCCCGTTCGTCGCGCCGGCCCGCCTCCAGGCGGCGGTCGAGTTTCAGGCCGCCGTGCTCGGCCCCGCCCGCGACGTCGAGGCACGCCTCGGACCGACGTTCGTCGCGGCGCAGCGCCGGCCCGACGTGCCCGGCGAGGTCCCGACGGACGCGTACACGACGTGGGACGCCTCGCTCGGAGCCTCCTTCGCGGCGGGCACGGCGACCGTCACGCCGATCGTCGCGGTGGAGAACCTGCTGGACGCGCGGTTCGTGGACCCGCTGAGCCGCTACCGGCCGTTCGGCGTCCTCGCGCCGGGGCGGAGCGTCCGCGTCTCCCTCCGGGCGAGCTTCTAGCGCGTTAGCGGAGGCGGAGCGTCCGGCCGACGGCGATGCCGTCGGTCGGGCCGAGGCCGTTGAGGCGGCGCAGCGCCTCGACGGTCGTGCCGTGGCGGCGCGCGAGCGAGAACAGCGTGTCGCCGCGGGCGACCGTGACCGACGCCGGTCCTGCGGGTTCGGACGGGGCGTCGGTGCGGGGGCGCGTGCCCCACGCCGATCCCGCGGGCGGTGCGTCGGCGCGAGTGGGTTCGGCGAGCGTCGGCTCAGCCGGCGGCGTCTCGGCGGGCGGCGCGTCCGGGCGCACGGGCTCCACCGAGGCGCGGGTGCTCGATCCGTTGACCGACCGGACGCCCGGCACGGCCCGCGCGACGCGCTCGGCCTGTCCGTTCACGGCGTCGGCCCCGGCGAGGCGCACGGCCCCGTCCTGCGCCGTCACGTCCACGTCCAGCGCCCGCGTCGCGGCGTCGCGGACGAGCGCGAGGCGGACGGCCGTCGCGAGGCGCAGGTCGGCGAGGCGCGCGTCGAGCGTCTGCGCCGCGGCCGGAGCCGTCAGCACGAGCAGGGCGAGCGCGGCGCGCCTCACGCGACCTTGTCGGCGACCGCGACGCCGTCGGCCGGGTCCTCGGCCGGGGCGGCGTGGTACTCCGTCTCGGTCCGCATCCCCTCCACGACGTGGTGCTCGGCGAGGAAGCGCTCGGCGTCGATGGCGGCCATGCAGCCCGTGCCCGCGGCCGTGATGGCCTGGCGGTAGACGTGGTCCTGCGCGTCGCCGCAGGCGAAGACTCCCTCGACGTTGGTCCGCGTCGTTCCGGGCTGCGTGACGATGTAGCCCGCGTCGTCGAGGTCCAGCCAGCCGCGGAAGAGGGCTGTGTTGGGCTCGTGCCCGATGGCCACGAAGAAGCCCTGCACGGGGAGGTCGCGCGTCTCGCCCGTGACCGTGTCGCGGAGCGCGAGGGCCGTCACGGCCGTCTCGCCCACGATGTCGTCCACGGCGGTGTTCGTGTGGACCCGGATCTTGGGGTGCTCCATCACGCGGGCGAGCATGATCTTCGAGGCGCGGAACGAGTCTCGGCGGTGCAACAGGTGGACGGTCGAGGCGAAGCGCGTCAGGAAGAGGGCCTCCTCCATCGCCGTGTCGCCGCCGCCGACGATCGCGACCTCCTCGTTGCGGAAGAAGGCCCCGTCGCACGTCGCGCAGGCGCTCACGCCATAGCCGAGCAGGCGCTTCTCGTTGGGCAGCCCGAGGTACTTCGCGCTCGCGCCGGTCGAGACGAGGACCGTCTCGGCGACGACCGGGGTCGTCTCGTCGACCACGAGCCGGAACGGGCGCGCGGAGAGGTCCACGTGGGTGACGAGGCCCCAGCGGAGCTCGGCCCCGAAGCGCACGGCCTGCGCCTCCATCTTCTCCATCAGCTCCGGGCCGAGGATGCCGTCCGGAAAGCCGGGGAAGTTCTCGACATCGGTGGTCGTGGTGAGCTGGCCGCCCGGAGCGGGTCCCTGCACGACGAGCGGCGCGAGGCCGGCGCGCGCGGCATAGACCGCCGCCGTGAGGCCAGCCGGGCCGGTCCCGACGATGACGACGTCGTGGCGCTCGGCCGCCGCCCACGCGTCGGGGCCGATGGCGTCGGGGAGGGGGACGGGCGTCGAGGTCATGTCCGAATGGGCGAGAGCAAACAGAAGACGCGGAGGCGCCGCCGTCGGTCCGGGCAGCGCCTCCGCGACGAGTCCGGCGGAGCGGGCGCTAGGCCGTCTGCGCGGCGAGCATGTCCAGCTTGTCCGCAAGGACGCGCTCGGACACGACGCCGACCATCTGGTCCACGGGCCGCCCGCCCTTGAAGAACAGCAGGGACGGGATCGAGCGGATGCCGTACTTCATCGCCGTCTGCGGGTTGTTGTCGACGTCCAGCTTGACCACCTTGGCGCGGCCGTCGTAGTCGGCGGCGATCTTCTCGATGGTCGGGGCGATGGTGCGGCAGGGGCCGCACCACGTCGCCCAGAAGTCGACGAGGACGGGCTGGTCGCTGTTGAGGACTTCGTCCTCGAAGTTGGCGTCGGTGCCGGTGACGTAGTGTGCCATGACGGGGCGAGAGGAGGAGTGTTGTGGCGGTGGTACGGACGCCCGCGGCCGGGGTTCTCCGGCGCGGGCGGCCAGGCCGCCCGCTCGGAAGAGGAGTGGGGCCAAGCTAGCGCTGTGCGCGGGCCGGGGTTGAGGCGGGACGGTGTCTGGCCGATACGTCGGTCCTCACCCCGTCGTGCCCGTGCCCCGCCGTCCCGCTCGTGCCCTCGTACGCCTCGGTGCCACTGCGGTGGTGCTCGCGGCTCTGCTGCCGGGGGCGGTCCAGGCCCAGGCGCGCCGCGCGCCTGCCGCGGTGCCTGCTGCGGTGCCTGCCGGGAGCGCCGCGCCCGTCGACGCGCCGCGCGCCACGCCGCCGCCCAACTGGGGCCGCGCGCTCGAAGCCATCGCCACACTCCGGGCCGACGCCGACCGCGACCTCGTGCCGGACCGCGTCGGGGCCGAGGTGCTCGTCGCCGGGCGCGTCACGGCCGGCACCGGGATCGTCCGCGCCGACGTCGCAGAGGTGTACATCCAGGACGGCACGGGCGGGATGCGCCTGCTCCTGCCCCCGCGCGCGCCGCCGGTGCTCACCGGCGACAGCGTGCTCGTGCACGGCATCGTCGCGTTCCGGTACGGCATGGCCGAGATGCAGGTCCCCAACGTGCGCGTCGTCGCCGGCACGCCGACGCGGCGGCTCGACGCCGCGCAGCTGCCCGACGTGACGCTCCTCAGCGGCGGCTCCGGCCCGGACATCGAGGGCCACGAGGCGGAGCTCGTCGAGATCCGCGGGACCGTGCTCCAGTCCGACAGCGTCGCGACGGGCCGGCTGCTCCTGATCCTCTCGGGGACGCGCCTCGTGCAGGTCTTCGCGTACCGGATGCGCGCCGCGCCGGTCCGGTTCGGCGGGATCGCCGTGGGCGACTACGTCCGCGTGCGCGGCGTGGCGGCCCAGCACGACCTCGCGCCGCCCTACGACGCGTCGTACGTGATTTACCCGCTCGACGCCGGCGAAGTCGTCCGGGCCGGCATTCCGCCGAAGCTGGTCCGGACGATCGCGGTCGTCGTCGGGGCGTTCCTGCTCGTGGCGTTGCTGTGGGCGGCCCTGCTGCGCCGCGAGGTCCGCCGGCGGACGACGGCGCTCCAGGCCTCGGAGGCCCGCTACGTCCACCTCTTCAACGCCGCCGCCGACCTCGTCTTCGTCCTCGACGTCCCCCGCGGTGGGGCCATGACGGCGGCCAACCAGGCCACGCAGCGGGCCTTCGGCATCGACGCGGACGGGCGGCGGCCCGACGGGAGCCCGCTCCTGCTCGCCGACGTCGCCGACGACCCGGAGGTCGCCGAGCGGTACCTCAAGACGGCCGACACGACCGGCACGGCCCGAGGCGTCCTCGACCTCCGCTGCGCAGACGGCCGCGTCGTGCCGTACGAGATCGCCACGCGGCGCCTCGACACGTCCGACGGGACGGCCCACGTGTCCGTCGCCCGCGACGTCCACGACCGGCGGCTCTACGAGAACGGCCTCGTCGAAGCGATGGAGACCGCCGAGACGGCCCGTCTCGCCGCCGAGCGCGCGCAGGCGGCGGCCGAAGATGCGGACCGCTTCAAGGGGACCATCTTCACCAACCTCAGCCACGAGCTGCGAACGCCGCTGACGGCCATCCTCGGCTACGCCGACATCCTCTGCGAGGAGGCCCCGCCGGACCTCGCCGAGTACGCGCACACGATCCGCGAGGGCGGCACGCGCCTGCTCCAGACGCTCAACGACGTCCTCGACCTCGCCCGGCTGGACCGCGTCGGGGACGCCGCCGACGGCGGCGACGCGTTCGCTCCCGTGACGCTCGACGCCGTCGCGGTCGTCCGCGCGGCCGTCGCGTCGCACGTCGCCGCGGCGGCCGAGAAGGGGCTCCCGCTCCGGTTCGGCACGGACGCGGCGCGCGTCGACGTCGTCCACGTCCCCGAGGCACTCGGCCGGGTCGCCTCGATCCTCGTCGACAACGCCGTCAAGTTCACCGCCCGCGGCGAGGTGCGGGTGTCGCTGCACAGCGCGCCGGACTACATCGCGCTGCGCGTGCAGGACACTGGCGTCGGCATCTCGGAGGCGTTCCTCGCCGACCTCTACGAGCCGTTCCGGCAGGAGTCCGACGGCCACGACCGCGGCTACGAAGGGACCGGCCTCGGGCTGACGATCGCGCGCCGCCTCGTGGACCGCATGGGCGGCGAGATCCGCGTGTGGAGCCGCCGCGGCGAGGGCTCGCTGTTCGAGGTCGCCCTCCCGCGCGTCGCGCCCCAGCCCGCCCCTTCCCCTCTCGATGCGGCGACTCGCCCCGAGCCTGTCTTCGCCTGACCCTGTGCTGAGCTTCCTCCTCGCAGCCGCGCTCGCAGCTGTCCCGCCGGTCTCCCGGACCCTCGCCGACGCCGACCGCGACGGCATCCCCGACGGCGTCGGGCAGACGGTCACGGTCGCCGGCCGCGCGTCGGTGGCGAGCGGCCGCCTCAGCGGGCCAATGGCGTTCTTCGTGCAGGACGCGACGGGCGGCGTCCGCGTCGACCGTCCGGACGGGCCGGCCGTGATGCGCGGCGACAGCGTCGTCGCGACGGGGACGCTCATCTTCCGCGATGGCCTCGCCGTGCTGGACCGGCCCCGCATCCGTGTCGTCGCCAGCGCGCCGCGTCCGCCGGCGGCGCTCGCGTACCCGAGCCGCGACCCCGAGCGCGTCGAGGGCCGGCTTGTCGTGGTCGAGGGCGTCGTGGCCGGGCTGAATCCGGTCCCGGCCGGCGACGCGCTCCTGCTGTCGCTGCCCGACGGGGCGCTCCTGGTGGCGTTCGTGTTCCACGGCCGCGACGAGGATATCCCGCTCGGCGGCTTCGCCCCCGGCGACCGCGTCCGCATCGTCGGCGTGGCGGGGCAGTACGACCGGGCGGCCCCCTTCCGCGACGCGTACCAGATCTACCCCCGCACGCCTGACGACGTCCGGCGCATCGACCTCCCGGCGGGGATGTACCGCCAGGGGGCCCTCGTGGCGCTCGGGCTGCTCGGGCTGGCGCTGCTGTGGGCGGCCCTGCTCCGCCGGCAGGTGGCCCGGCGGCTGACCCAGCTCCGCGGGTCCGAGGACCGGTACAGCGTCCTCGTCGAGCGCGCGAGCGACGCCGTGGTCATCCACGACCCGATCGGGGGCAGCATCGAGTTCAATGCCGCCGCGCGGCGCGCGTTCGGGCTCGCCCCGGACGCGCCCCTGCCCGATCGGCTCGCGCCGTTTCTCCACCCCGAGGACGTCGGCGCAGCCCGCGCTCACATGGCCCGCCTCGCCGACAGCGGCCAGGCCCGGTCGGATCTGCGCATCGTGCGGACCGACGGCATGATCGGCGTCTACGAGTTCGAGTCGCAGATGGTCACGCTCGACGAGCGCCCCCGCGTGCTCTCGCTCGCCCGCGACGTCGGCGCGCGGCGGGCCTACGAGCAAGGCCTCATCGCCGCCCGCGAGGCGGCCGAGGAGACCGTCCGCACCAAGAGCGCCTTCCTGGCCAGCATGAGCCACGAGATCCGGACGCCGCTCACGGCCGTGCTCGGCTTCGCCGAGATCCTCCGCGACGAGGTCCCCGACGAGCAGCGCGACCTCGTCGAGGCCATCGAGGCCGGCGGTGCCCGCCTGCTCTCGACGCTCAACTCGGTGCTGGACCTCGCCCGGCTCGACGCCAACCGCGAGACGCTCCGGCCGACCGACATCGACCTCGTGGGGCACGTCGGGCAGGGCGTCCACCTGCTCGGTGCGCTCGCCGCGCGCAAGGGCCTCGACCTGCGCTTCGCGCCCGCCGTGGCCGCCCTCCCGGCGCACCTCGACACCGGCGCGCTGGACCGCATCCTGACCAACCTCGTCGGCAACGCGATCAAGTTCACCGATGTCGGCGGGGTCACAGTCACGCTCGTTCCGGACCCACTCGGCCGCGCGGCGACGCTCGCCGTCTCGGACACGGGCATCGGCATGTCCACCGGGTTCCTACCGGAGATGTTCAACGAGTTCCGGCAGGAGTCCGAGGGCGAGGCGCGGAGCCACGAGGGGACCGGCCTCGGGCTCGCCATCACCAAGCAGCTCGTCGACCTGATGGGCGGCACGACCACGGTCGAGAGCGCGCTCGGCGTCGGGACGACGTTCACGGTCGTCCTCCCGCTCGGCACCGACCTCGCCGAGGCGCTGGCCGCCGCCGAGCCGCCCGGCGTGGCCGAGGCGCTCGCGTAGCGCTACGCCGCCACGGGCACGTTCATCGCGTCCGGCAGCGCCGCGTGGTACGGCCCGACGAGGGCACCGACGGACACGCCCAGAACGGTCCGCTGACCGACGGAGACGCTGAGCGCGTCCCCGCCGACACTCCCGATGGGCGTCGCGCGCGCACCGAGCCCCGCGACGAGCGCCTCGACGGCCGCGGCGTGCTCCGGCGGCACGCTCAGCATGACCCGGCTCTGCGCCTCGCCGAACAGGACGGCGTCGAGGCGCGCGTCCGTCGCGGGCAACACGACCGTCGCCCCGAGGTCGCTCCAGAGGCACGACTCGGCGAGGCACACCGCGAGGCCGCCGTCCGAGACGTCGTGGGCCGAGCGGACGAGGCCCGCGCGGATCGCGGCGAGGACGGCCCGCTGCACGGCCACTTCCTCGTCGAGGTCGAGGTGCGGCGCGTCGCCCGCCGTGAGCCCGTGGGCGGTCGCGAGGTACTCGGACGCCTCAACGCCGCCTGCGTGCCACCACGCCGCGGGCGAGACGAGCAGCAGGGCGTCGCCCTCCTGAGCGAAGGCCGCCGTCGTCGTGTGGTCCTCGACGCTCTCGACGAGCCCGACCATGCCGATCGTGGGCGTCGGGAAGACGGCGCGCGTGCCGCCCGCCCCGTCCGGCGACTCGTTGTAGAAGCTCACGTTGCCGCCGGTGACGGGCGTCCCGAGCGCGCGGCAGGCCTCGCCCAAGCCGCCGACGGCCTCCTCAAAGGTCCAGTAGACCTCCGGCTTGTACGGGTTGCCGAAGTTGAGGCAGTTGGTCACGCCGAGCGGCTGCCCGCCGGCGCAGACGACGTTGCGGGCCGCCTCGCAGACGGCGATCTGCGCGCCGCGCCGCGGGTTGAGGTACACGTAGCGCCCGTTGCAGTCCGTCGTGACGGCCAGCCCGCGCGTCGGCTGCCCCGGCGCGGCGGTCTCTTTGATGCGGACCACCGCGGC
>JANPJI010000341.1:0-2197 GCA_031425425.1 Rubricoccaceae bacterium | reverse complement strand
GGTGCTGTGGACCGACGACGGCCGCCCTCCGAGGCGGACCGCCCACCCCGCCGCGTCCGCCTGCACCGAAACCGAGACCGGCTCGACGGCCGCCCCGACGAGCGAGGCGAGACGAGCTGTGAGCGTGCGGACCTGGACGTGCAGGTCGTCCACCGCGCGGCGGCTCGGGAGGCCCGCCGAATGCAGCAGCACCTCGACCGCCGCCTCGACGCGGCTTTGACCGGCGTCCGGCTCGACCTGCGTCGCCGCGCGCTCGACGAGCGCCAGCGCGCGGCGGACGGCCTTGCCCCCGTGCGCCTGAACGCGACGGCCCTCGGCGAGGAGCGCGTCGAACCGACCGCGCCGGGCGCTGCCAGAGTCGGTGAGCGCGCCGAGGCCAGCCAGCCACACGTCGGCGGGAGTTCGGGGCAGTTCCCCTTTGCAGAGACGCTTCGGGAGACGGGCCGAGGGGCGAGAGGGCATGCGTGAGATGCGGATGGCGAGCGGGAACGCTGCAAAGAGCAAGGTCCGGTCCACGCGCGCCCTGCGACCGTGGCATCCAGTGGAAACGAGACGCGCCCGGCCGGGTATGACGGGCCTCCTCTGCTCCCGCTCCTCCTTCCCGCACCATGGCCCCGTCCAACGCCGCAACGCGCTCGCTCCTCGAAGTCTCGCTCGGTTTCCTCGGCGCGATCCTGATCGTTCCGCTCGCCTTTACGCTTCTGAAGCTCACGTTCGGCACCGTCACGACGGTCGTCGGCGGCCTGTTCCGGTTTCGGACGACGCGCCGGCTCCTGGGCGACCTCGCCGTCGCCGGCGCGACGGCGCTGCTCACGCGCGGCGACGTGCTCGACATGATCTTCGGGCGCCGCAGCGACGACCAGGCCCGTCTCAACGCGCCCCGTCGGTAGCGCAACCGGGTGAGGCCGCGGCGGATCCGGCCAAACGCTGAAACCGTGCCGGCCGTCGCGGCGAAGAGGTCGGGTCTTCTCCCTGCGCACCCGTGACCGACTCGCCGCCCCTCGACGTTCGCTCGTACCGCTCCCGACGCCCGGGCGACCTTCTCGTCGCATTCGCCCGCGATCTGAAGTCCGGCATCGGGCGTCTCGACGCGGTCGGAGGCGACGCCGCGTGGGCCGTCCCCCGCGTCGGAACAGGGGTCGTGCTGCTCCGGCACCCGGACCTCATCCGGGCCGTGCTCGTCGAGCGCAACGCGGACGTGACGAAGGCGCGCGGGCTGCGGCTCGCGCAGCGGATCCTCGGCCACGGGCTGCTCACCAGCGAGGTGCCGGTCCACACCCGCCAGCGGCGCCTCGTGCTGCCGGCGTTCCACCACCAGAAGCTGCGCGGCTACGCACGGACGATGGTGGCCCTGAGCGAGGCCGAAGCCGACCGCTGGACGCCCGGCGAGTCGCTCGACGTCGCCGCGGCGATGAACCGGCTCGCGCACGCCATCGCCGGCCGCACCCTGTTCGGGGCCGACGTGCTCGAACACGCCGACGACGTCTCCTCGGCCGTCGGGGTCGCGCTCGCCGGATTCGACCGCTCGCAGTTCCCGCTCGCGGACAAGCTGATGTGGGTCCCGACCCCGACGCTCATCCGCACCGGGCGCGCCCGCGCGACGCTGGACCGGCTCGTCTACGGCCTCATCGCCGAGCGCCGCGCGACCGGGACGGACGGGCACGAAGACCTTCTGTCGATGCTCCTCGATGCGCGCGACGAGGACACCGGCGAGGCGATGACGGACGAGGAGGTCCGCGACGAGGCGATGACGCTCCTGCTCGCCGGCCACGAGACGACGGCCGTCGCTCTCGCGTGGACGTTTGCCCTCCTCGCCCAGAACGCCGACGCCGAGGCCGCCTTCTTCGCCGAGGTGGACGCGCTCGCCGGCCCGCCCACGTTCGAGGATCTCGCCCACCTTCCGTACACCCGGCAGGTGTTCGCCGAGTCCATGCGGCTCCGCCCGCCCGCGTGGGCCGTCGGGCGCGAGGCGGCGCGCGACACCGACCTCTGCGGGATGCCGGTCCGGCGCGGGACGACGATTCTCTTCGCGCCCTACTTCCTCCACCGCGACCCGCGGTTCTGGACCCGCCCGCGCCTGTTCGACCCGGACCGGTTCAGTCCCGAGGGCAGAGCGGAACGCCACAAATTCGCGTACGTCCCCTTCAGCGCGGGCCGGCGCGGGTGCATCGGTGAGCAGTTCGCGTGGACCGAGGGT
>JANPJI010000340.1:0-2188 GCA_031425425.1 Rubricoccaceae bacterium | reverse complement strand
CTCGAACGCGATGCCTGAGCAGAAACGGCCGTTAAGCCCCCCCGTCGTGATCATCGGTGGAGCGGGTCTCCTGCTCCTCGCTCTCGGGTTCGGCCCGGCCCTCATGCATGGGCACCCAGCGGCCTCCTTCGCCTCCCCGAGCGAGATCGCCACGACGCATGGACGTGTCACCGAGGCCAGGGCTGAACGAGTTGGAGGGCGGCGGAGGCGGCGAGGCGTGCGCCCGCGCTACGACGACTGCTATGTGAGAATCTCGTACGAGGCCGGGGGCCAGAACTACGACATCACAGAACGCCGGCACTACGAGTCGAACGCGGCGGCCGAGCGGTGTGCCCGGACGAACCGAGTGGGGAAGCGGCGACGGGTCTACTACCTCTACGCGGACCCCGGCGTCGGCCGCATAGACCGGGCGCTGTTCGGAAATTGGGCCGAGATCGTGCCCTTCTTCCTGATGGTCCCTTTCGGGGCTGCCCTTGCAGTCTTCGCGTGGCGTACACACCGGCGTCTCGGCATGTAGGAGCCGGTCACATGGGTGACACCCGAAACACCATGACAGTCTACACGCTCCGCTCAGACAGCGACGCACACGCCGAGGCGGGCCACCCGGAGCGCCCCGAGCGCCTCGCCGCCATCCGCGCGCGCCTCGACGCCGACTCGGTGCTGGCCGCCGCTCGCGAGGCGGGCCGGCTCGTTCGCATCGAGGGCACCGAGGCCTCGGCCGAGGCGCTCCTTCGCGTCCACACGCCCGACCACGTCGCCCATCTAGACGCCCTCGCCGCGCAGGGCGGCGGGCACGCGGACGCTGACACGTACGTCACTGTCAACTCGCCCCGGATCGCCCGTGAAGCGTGCGGCGACCTGCTCGCCTGTGTCGACGCCGTGATGACCGGAGCGGCAGACAACGCGTTCGCCCTCGGGCGACCGCCCGGACACCATGCGCGTCCGACGACACCGATGGGGTTCTGCCTGCTCTCGAACGTCGCCGTCGCCGCGCGACACGCGCAGGCCGTTCACGGAGCCGCGCGCGTGCTGATCGTCGACATCGACGTGCACCACGGGAACGGGACCGAGGAAGCGTTTTGCTCCGATCCCGGCGTCGTCTTTTTCTCGTCCCACCAGGCCGGCCTGTACCCCGGCACGGGCGGGATCGGAGACACCGGAGAGGGCGCGGGGCGGGGCGCGACCGTCAACCTGCCCGTGCCGGCTGGGACCGACGATGCTGGCCTCGTCGGAGCGTACCGCCGCCTGCTGCCGGCCCTCGCCGCACGCATCCGGCCCGACCTCGTGTTCCTCTCGGCGGGCTACGACGCGCACCGGCTCGACCCGCTCGGCGGCCTCGCGCTGAGTGTGGCCGGCCTGACGGACCTCGTCCGTGTCGTCGCCGAGGTGGCGGACGCGCACGCGGGCGGCCGCCTCGTGGCGAGCCTCGAAGGCGGCTACCATGCGGAGGCGCTGGCACACGGCGTCGCCTCGACGCTCCGCGTGCTGATGGACCACGAGGCCGGAACAAGCGACCCCTTCGGCCCGACGCGCACGCCCGGCCCCGACGTCGGCCCGACGGTGGATGCGGTCGCCGCGGCGCACGGACTGTGACCGGTGTGCACGCCGGGCGATCCCGGCGTTCGCCGCCTCAGAGCGCACCGCGGAGCTTCTCGGCCGTCACGACGCGTCCGATGGCGAGCGCGAAGGCGGCTTCGCGCATCGTGCACGACAGCTCGCGCTGCTTCGCCGCCACGTCGGCGTAGGCCTTCAGGAGGATCTTTTCGAGGCGCTCGTTGACCTCCTCCTCGCTCCAGCGGTACTGCTGGAAGTTCTGCGACCACTCGAAGTACGACACCACGACGCCGCCCGCGTTGGCGAGGATGTCCGGCACGACGAGGATGCCGCGCTCGGCGAGGGCCGCATCGGCGTGGGGCGTCACGGGCAAGTTGGCCCCCTCGACGATCAGCTTCGCCCGGACCGAGTCCACGTTGCCGTCATGGATCGCGGCCTCGATGGCGCACGGCGCGAGGACGTCGCAGTCGATGCCCATAAAGTCCTCGTGCGAGACGCGCTCGCCGTTGGCGTAGCCCGTGAGCGTCCGGTCGCCGCCCTCGCGGTTGACGTAGGCCACGGCGTCGTCGAGGTCGAGCCCGTCCGGCTTGTAGATGCCGCCCGACATGTCCGACACGGCGACGACGGTGCAGCC
>JANPJI010000339.1:0-6260 GCA_031425425.1 Rubricoccaceae bacterium | reverse complement strand
CCCGGCCGTTTGGGGTGGCAAGACGGGGGCGTCTCCCCGGTAGCGGGGATGGCGGCGGCCCGCAACAGGACCCTAGGTTTCCGCGGTGTCCCGCTCGCGGCCACCCGGCCCGCCATCCGCTCCGCTGCTCCCATGCGCGTCCTCCTGCTCCTGCTCCTCGTTTGCGCTGCCCCCGCCTCCGCGCAGTGGCAGTACGTCGGTCCGTCGGGGACGTACGACCACACCGACTTCGCCATCCGCGACGGCGTCATCGTCCTGAGCATGAGTGGGAGCGCCGGGTCGAGCGGGCTCCTGCGCAGCGCCGACGGCGGCACGACGTGGACCGTCCCCACGCTGACGTTCCCGGACGGCGGCACGCCGCGGCCGTTCACGGACGGTGTCCGCTCCGTCGTCGCCCTCCCGACCGGCTTCCTCGCCAACATTCGCGAGACGGGCGGCACGGACGGTCTGGTGTGGTTCCGCCCGCTCGCCAACCCCACCGGGGCGGAGGGGTTCAACGCGTACCGCTACCACGACGAGTCCGGGTCGCGGGAGGCCCTCTACGCGACGAACTACGCGCCTGCCGTCGGGGCGACGGCGCTCCTGCGGAGCCTCGACGATGGGGCGACGTGGGCGTCCGTGGCAGGCCCGTTCACCCGGCTCTCGTTCGTCCACGCCCGCGGCGACACGCTCCTCGCTGGCCTGGCCGTCGGCGGCGCGTGGCTCTCCGTCGACGGCGGGACGACGTGGACGGACCTCGGGACCCGCGGCGTTGTCGGCGCAGGTGTCGGTGGCTTTATCGGGCCGGATGGGAGCCTGTACGTCAACCTCGCGGTGGGCAACTTTCTCGGGCGGTCCGAGCTGTGGCGCAGCCGCGACGGCGGGCAGACGTGGACGCTGCTCACGGGAGCGATCGTGCCGGTCCCGCCCGACACGCCCAACTCCCGCAACGGGATCGTCTACGCCGAAGGGTCCCGCGTCCTCTTCTCGGCCGCCTGCCAGATGTACCTGAGCACGGACGACGGCGCGACATGGACGGAGCAGACGGCGAATGTCCCGACCTGCACGGCCAGCGGCAGCAGCACCGGCGGGATCTCCCAGATGGGCTTCGACGGCGGGTTCCTCTACGTCCTCCGGCAGCAGTTTCTGAGCGGAAACCGGCCGAACTGGGGCCTCTACCGGCGCTCGATCGGCGAGCTCGGATTCGCAGGACCCACCGCCGCTGCCGAAGGCGTCGCGCCTGCGTCGGCCCTTGCGCTGGACCTCGCCCCGAACCCGACGAGCGGGGCCACACGCATCCGCTTCTCGCTGGCCACGCCGCAGCACGTCCGGATGACGGTGTTCGATGTGCTGGGGCGGCGGGTCCTCACCGTCGCGGAGGGGCTGCACGGCGCGGGCACCCACGAGCGCTCTTGGGACGCCTCGTCTCTCCGGCCCGGCGTCTACATCGTCCACATCGACGCTGGCGTGGAGGGGCGGTCCACGCAGCGGTTCACCGTCGTCCGGTAGCCCGGCTGCCCTGCGTCAGGGCGCGCCGCCCGTCAGTTCGCGCCACGGGTCGCGGTCCAGAACCCACACGTAGAACGCGGCCCCGAGGACGCCGTGGTAGAGGCCCAGCGGCCATACGTTACGCTCGCGGAGGTAGAGCGCGGAGAAGGCCCCGCCGAGCGCGGTCGTCGCGCCGACGAGCGGCCAGTTGGGCACGTGGACGGACCCGAACGCGACGCTCGCGAGCGGGACGACGGCGAGCGCGGGCAGGCCCGCCGCGTCGAGGTGCCGCGTGAGCATCCCCTGCACGAGCGTCTGCTGCGTCACGCCCCACGCCGGGTACAGCACGAGAAGAGGCAGCATCGACGCGTCCACGCGAAGCGAGCCCTGCGCGGCTCCCACGGCCGCCATCCCGGCGAGCGAGACGGCGGCCACCACCGAGGCGTCGCGAAAGGCGGGGCCGAGGTTCTCGCGGGTCAACCCGAGTGTGCCGAGGTAGCCAGGCTCGGTTGCCGCTCGCGCGCCGACGTACCCGCCCCACCCGAGCACGACGACGGGGATGAACGCCCCGGAGAGCCCCTGCGACGACGCGGCGAGGTGCCCCGCGCCCGTCAGCGCGACGGCCCCCATTTCGAGCAGCGCCCGCTGCGAGAGCGGCGTCCGGCCCGCCGTGCCCGCCGTGCCCTGCGGGCCGAGCGGGACGGTGAGCGTGAACGCCGGCACAAACGGCCGGGCGTCGGGGAGGGGGTTGCCGGGCTGGCCCTGGGCGGCCGCGGCGAGGCCGAGGAGCAGGCCGAGTCCGGCGAGGCGGGACGGAGTGGAACAGGTGGTCTGCATCCCGAAAAGATAGGCGGGGTGCCGGCCGTCGGCGGACGCGCCTCCCGCCGGCCCCGCCGGGGTAGCTTGCCCCGGTCCCGCCTGCGCCCGCGCCATGTCCTCGCCCCTCCCGCCTGCTGCCACGCCCTCGGCGTCGAGCCAGGAGGACCGCGCGCTCGTCCGCCGCGCCCTCGGCGAGGACGGCCGTCCGCCCGACGAGGCGGCCTTCGCGCGCCTCGTCGGCAAGTACCGCGACCCGCTCGTGCGCCACGTCGGCCAGATGATGCGCTCGGCGGTCGACGTCGAGGACCTCGTGCAGGAGGCCTTCGTCAAGGCGTTCGGGTCGCTCGCGAGCTACTCGCCCGAGTACGCCTTCTCGACGTGGCTCTACCGCATCGCGACGAACCACGCCATCGACCACATCCGCCGGCGGCGCCTGCCGACGGTCTCGATCGACAAGCCGATCCAGACGCAGGACGGCGAGGTGCAGGCCGAGATCCCGGACTCGACCTACCGCCCGGACCGCGCCATCGTCGAGAGCCAGCGCGGCGTCATCCTCCGCGACGCCGTCGACGCGCTCCCGGAGAAGTACCACCGCGTCATCGTGATGCGGCACCGCGACGAGATGAGCTACGAGGACATCGCCGAGACGCTCGGGCTCCCGCTCGGGACAGTCAAGGCGCACATCTTCCGCGCCCGGGCGCTCCTGAACAAGGCCCTCAAAGGCCGGCGGGAGGATCTGGAGTAGGAACGCCCGAACCCAGGGTCCGGGCGGGCGCAGGCTCCTGCGCGCCGTAACCCGGGCCCACCGACCGGCGTAGCCCGACGGTCCCCGCTTCCGACCCGTGAACCGCCTCGCCGCTGCCCTGCTCGCCTGCTCGCTCCTGCCCGGTCTCGCGGCGTGCAGCCCCGAGGACCGCGCCGCGGACGCGAGCGCCGCCCAAGAGTCGGCGGCGGGCAGCGTCCGCCGCGACCTCATCGAGGTGCCGGACCGCGGCGAGACGTCGGTCCGCGCCGACCTCGACCTCGGGCTCGGCACCGTCACGGTCGGCCGCGCCGAGCGCGGGACGCTGTTCCAGGCCGAGGTGACGCTCCCCATCGACGGCCTCCGGGCCGACGCCCGGATGGAGACGGTCCCGACGGAGCGCGGCGACCAGGCGCGCGTCACGCTGGGCCTCGACGGCGACGCGGCCTCGCCGGGCGACCTCGACCGCACGCGCGGCCTCACGTGGCGCCTGCTCTTCTCGCACCGGACGCCGCTGGACCTGTCGGTCCGGATGGGCGCGACCGAAGCGGACCTCGACCTGACGGGCATTCCGCTGCGCCGCCTCACGCTCGTCTGCGGCGTCGCCAGCACGGCGCTGCGGCTCACGGCCCCCAACCGCGAGCGGGCGACCGACGTCGAGATCCGGGCGGGCGTGAGCGAGTTCACGGCCGAAGGGCTCGGCCACCTCCGCTTCCGCCGTCTCCGGTTCGACGGCGGCGTGGGCCGGTTCGCACTCGATTTCCGCGGCGCGCGCCCCGAGCCCGGTGCCGAGGCGACGCTCCGCATCGGCCTGGGCGAACTGGACGTGTTGCTGCCGGCCGGCGTGCCGGTAGTGGTCGAGGCCCCCGGCGGGAGGTTGTCGTCGGTCGAGCTTCCCGGTGGGCTCGTCACGCTCAGCCAGGGCCGCTACGCGACCCCCGGAGCCGACGCCGACGCCTTCACGGTCCGCATCGCGTCCGGTCCCGGCCGCGTCCGCGTGCGCCTCGCCGCTCCCGTCCCGCCTGCGCCGCCGCCTGCCGTGCCGAGTCGCCCGCCGGCTCCGCCGGCCCCACCGGCTCCGCCCGGCTGAGAGGGGAGGAGCGTCTTGGCGCAGGGTTCGGGGATCGAGGCGACCGTTTCCGGTACCCTTCAGCCTCTCACCGCCCCACGCCCCGATGATCGACCGCTACACGCGCCCCGCCATGGGCGCGATCTGGACCGAGGAGGCACAGTACCAGGCCTGGCTGGACGTCGAGATCGCCGCCTGCCGCGCCTGGGCGACAGCCACCGACCGCATCCCGCAGGCGGACGTGGACCTCATCGAGGCCAACGCCTCGTTCTCCATTGAGCGCATCCACGCCATCGAGGCGGACACGCGCCACGATGTCGTCGCGTTCACACGGGCCGTCTCCGAGACGCTCGGGGACGAGCGCAAGTGGGTCCATTACGGCCTCACGTCGTCCGACGTCGTCGACACCGCCCTGTCGCTGCGGCTGCTGCGCGCCAACGCGATTCTCCGGGACGGCCTCGTCCGCCTCCAGACGGCCCTCGCCGGACGCGCC
This sequence comes from Rubricoccaceae bacterium, assembly GCA_031425425.1. Lineage (GTDB taxonomy): Bacteria > Bacteroidota > Rhodothermia > Rhodothermales > Rubricoccaceae > DASVSE01. The sequence goes on along the minus strand of JANPJI010000339.1, from coordinate 1,670 downwards.
CGCGAGCACAAGGACACGTTGACGGTCGGCCGGACGCACGGCGTCCACGCCGAGCCGACGACGTTCGGGCTCAAGATGGCCCGCTTCCACGACGCCGTCGGCCGCGACCTCGTCCGCTTCGACGCCGCCGCCGAGGCGCTCCGCGTCGGCAAGCTCTCCGGTGCCGTCGGGACGTTCGCGCACATCCCGCCCGACGTCGAGCGGCTCACGTGCGAGGCGCTCGGCCTCCGCGCCGCGCCGGTCTCGACGCAGGTGCTGCCCCGCGACCTCCACGCGCAGTACCTCGCCGCGCTCGCGCTCGCCGGGGCGACGGTCGAGACGATCGCCCTGGAGATCCGCCACCTCCAGCGGTCCGAGGTGCTCGAAGCCGAGGAGCCGTTCGGGTCCGGCCAGAAGGGGTCGTCCGCCATGCCGCACAAGCGCAACCCCATCGCGTCGGAGAACCTCACGGGCATCGCGCGCCTGCTGCGCGGCTACATGGTCGCCGCGTACGAGAACGTGGCCCTGTGGCACGAGCGCGACATCAGCCACTCGTCCGTCGAGCGCGTGATCCTGCCCGATGCGACGACCGCGCTCGACTACGCCCTCGACCGCATGGCGCGCCTCGTCGGGGCGCTCGTGGTGTACCCGGACCGGATGGCGGAGAACCTGGAGCGGACGTACGGGCTGGTGTACTCGCAGCGCCTGCTGCTCGGGCTCGTCGAGGCGGGCATGAGCCGCGAGGCGGCGTACGACACCGTCCAGCCGCTCGCGATGCAGGCGTGGCGCGAGCGCCGCCCGTTCCGCGCCCTCGTCGATGCGTCGCCTGAGATCGCCGGGCGCCTCGGAGCGGAGCGCATCGCCGAGGCGTTCGACCCCGCGGCGCAGCTCGCGCACGTCGGGACGATCTTCGAGCGCGTCGGCCTGGAATGACCGGCCAGCTAGGCTCTGTCCAGTGGTCGGTCACCGATCCACTGACCCCTCCCAATCCCCGTCATTCCCGCGCAGGCGGGAATCCAGTCTTTGTGGTAGCCGGTGGATCCCCGCCTGCGCGGGGATGACGAAGGAAGAGGGATTCACCGGGCAGGGGCTAGGCCGCCTCGGGGAGCAGCGTCGCCTCGGGGTAGTTGCCGAGCACGGGCTGCCCCGGCGGCCCCTGCGTGACGGCCTCGACGAGCAGCTTCCCACCGACGAAGGCGCCCTTCCACGACTCGCCGAGCCCGCCGAAGACCTCCTCGCGGTCGCCGCGCGAGCGGAGCCGGTTCACGCCGACCTTGAACGCGCGGATCTCGCGGGCCGTCCGCGCCGCGAGCGCCTCGTCGTCGGACGCGATCGCGGCGACGAGCGCGCCGTTGCTGATGTTCATCTCGCCGACGAGTTCCTCCATCCGGTCCACGAGCACGATGCTGTCGATCGGCCCGAAGGGCTCCTTGAAGTACAGCTCGGCCTGGCGCGGCAGGTTCACGAGCGCGCGGGGCGCGACGTACGCGCTGCGGTCCTGCCCGGGCAGGAACAGGGCGTCGTCCAGCACGCCGTCGACGAGCGGCGTCGCGCCGGTCTTGAGCGCGTCGGCGTAGAGGCGGTCCAGCTCGCGCGCCTGCGCCGCGTGGATGACGGGGCCGAAGGCGAGCTCGGGCAGCGGGTCGCCGGGCGCGGCGACGAGCGTCGGGTTGCCGACGCGCAGGTTGCCG
>JANPJI010000338.1:0-3737 GCA_031425425.1 Rubricoccaceae bacterium | reverse complement strand
CGGCATCGCGGATCTGCATCTGGTGGTGCCACCGCTCCGTGTAGTCCCGACCGACGTGCATCCAGTTCTCCGACTCGGCCTCCCCCGCCCACGCGACGGGGAACGGGGCTGCGTCGTGGGCCGGGAGCGCGGCGTACACCTCGGCGACTTCGCTCCCCGTCGTGGCGAGGAGGTCCGTGAGCACGCGGGGGCTGAGCCGGCGAGACGCTATGACCCACTCGGCGTTAAGCTGGTCGAGGAACCTGACGAGGTCGTCGTACCCGCCGATCGGCTCCGCCGGCGGCTCACTGTGCCCGTCGCGGAAGGCCGAGAGCGCCCGGAGGTCGCCGTCGAGAAGATGCGCGGCGACGTCGCGGACGCGCCAGGGCGCGGCGACCGTCGGGTGCTCCCACTGCTCCGGACTCAGGCCGCGCAGAAGCTGGAGCAGTTCGGCGTGCAGTGGCGCGAAGAGGTCCGACGTGTAGACCGGCGTGAGAGGCTGCATGCTCAGGAGGCCAAACGGCGACGATTGATGCGCCGCGTAACTACTACCTGAGCGGCGGGCGTGCCTCATAACGGGCGAGGAGCGCCACAATACGAGCGCGACTCGGCCGCGGCAAAGCAGCAACTACCTTCGGCGCATGGCCCGCCGCACCGTCCCGCCCGACCTCGATAGGTGGCCGCCGAGCGTCAGCCCCCGGACCATACATTCGACGCATGCCCCCTGCATCGGACTCCCCGCTGGACAGCACGCCCACGCCCCGCGAGGTCCTCGCCGCGCTCCGGGCGAGCGAGCGCCGGTTCCGGCGGCTCGCCGGGGCTGTCCCCCAGCTCATCTGGACCACCGACGACGACGGACGCCCGAACTACTACAACGACCGGTGGCTCGCCTACACGGGACAGACAGCCGACGAGGCGCTCGCGCCCGGCGGCGGCAGTGGGGCCATCCACCCTGAGGACTTCGGGGCCGTACGGGCAGGGTGGGAGTCCACCCGAGCGTGCGGCGAATACGAGGTCGAGTATCGGCTCCGCCGCCACGACAGCGTCTACGAGTGGCACCTCGCCCGGGTCGTCCGGGTCGTCGGCGAGGACGGCGTCTACGAGTGGGTCGGGTCGGCCACGAACATTGAGGCCCTCCGAGAGAGTGAGAGTCGGTACCGGGCCCTTGCCGCGACGCTCGAGGCCCGCGTCGCCGAGCGGACGGCCGAGGTCCGCGCGCTCGCCGCCCGGCTCACCGTCGCCGAGCAGGTCGAGCAGGCGCGGATCGCCCAGGTCCTCCACGACGACCTCCAGCAGCAGCTCTACGGGCTCACGATGACCCTCGCGCTCCTCCAGCGTGCTCCATCGGTGGAGGCCTCCACCCCCCTCGTCACCCGGGCCTCCGGGGTCCTCGACGGGGCTATTCAGATGGCCCGGACGCTGGCGCGGGAGCTGAGCCCGGCCGTCCTCGAGCTCGACCAGCTCGGCGAGTTCCTCGCCTGGGTGGCCGCCCAGAAGCGGGAGAAATACGGGCTCGACGTCTCGGTCGAGCTCCGAGGGGCGCCGCCGCTCGAGGACCAGGTGAGCCGGGTCCTCCTCTACCGGGCCCTCTGCGAGGTGCTCCTCAACGTCGTCAAGCATTCGGGCGGGACGGCGGCCCGGCTGGTCGGGTGGGCCGAGGACGGCCTCGTGTACGTCCTGGTCGAGGACGACGGGGCTGGGTTCGACGTCGCCGCCGTGGTTGACCGCCGGGGGGGCGGGTTCGGGCTGTCCAGCGTCCGCGAGCGGCTCGAGCTCGTCGGCGGCCGGTTCGAGGTCGAGTCGGCCCCTGGTGCCGGGACCTCCGTCACACTGGCTGTCCCGGCTGGAGAGCCGTCCTCGGACGTGCTGCTCACCGGGTCCTCGTAGGGATCCCTCCGGGGAGGCTGCCCCGGAATGTCCTGAACGGCCATTCGTAGGGGGCTTTTCGCCTGGTCCCGGCGATACACACGCACTCGACTCCGTCCGTCCCTTGCGTCCCGCCCCCCTCTGCGTCCTGCTCGTTGACGACCACGCGGTCGTCCGGCACGCCCTCGCCGACCTCGTCCGGTCCACGGATGGCCTCGCCGTCTGGGGAACGGCCGAGTCGGGGGAGGACGCGCTCGCCCAGCTCGAGGCGACGACGGCTCCTGGCGCGGTCCGTGAAGGTGGCCCGGGGCCGTCGTCACCGACATGAGGATGCCTGGGATGAACGGGCTCGAGCTCGTGGCCACGGTCCGGGCCCGGTGGCCGGCCCTCCCGTGCGTCGTGTACTCGGCCAACTCCTCGGGGGCCTACGCGGAGGAGGCCCGGGCGGCCGGGGCGGACGCCTACGTCGAGAAAGGGGACTGGGCCGGGCTCCTCGATGCGGTCGCGGGCGTGCGGGCCGGCGCCCCGGCCCACGGCGGGGCGTACGCGGCCGCCCCCTGACCGGCCAGTCTGAAACGACGCGACCCCGCCCTGGACGGTACCAGGGCGGGGTCGCGTGCGTCTTACCGGACGCCTAGCACTGGCCGGGCTGGCCGTTCGGGCAGATGTCGAACGAGCCGGTCGAGGCCGGGATCTGCGGGAAGACGGAGAAGTCGGGGCGCGGGGACGCGCCGAGCGCCGCGGTGAGCTCTTCGACGGCACCGAGGGTGATGATCGCGGGGGGTGTGTAAGGCTTCATGATCTCGGGGGAAAGATGGGGACCGAGTGACTGTCGCACGAACTGCCCTCTGGTGGGCGGCGGCACGCCGTGTGGACGAGAACGATAGTGCACATACTCCGTAAATGTCCTGGAGCGCGAGCGAAAGGGGAAGGAAGCGCCAGAGCGTGCGTGTCCGTGTCCGTTCCGGCGCATGGGCCGTGCGCCGGCGCCCTATCGGAGCATGAGGGTCTGACGGTCGCGCCCCGACACCGTGACAGAGGGGGCGGCGGCGGGACCCACCACAGCCCCGGCCGCCGCCGTTCCGTCAGACGATCAGCACGTGGCTCGTCGTCCCTTCTCTATCCGTCTTTTTCCTCGGGACGGGGTCACCTCCGCGCGGTCTTCTTCGATCGGGGCGGTGTCCGTCTATCAATGGTTACACCTGCCCGCCTCGCGGGTCTACGGGGAGACACGCCGACCGACCGATTGGCTCGACGAGGTCGCCGAAGCCGAGGGATCTCTTCTCGGGCGGCTGACGGGGCAGACGAGGGGGACTCGCCCCAGCAGTACCCTAGCCCCCGAGAACGCTCTGAGGAATTCGCAGAGGGATTCCGCCGGGGACGAGGTAGGGGTCCAGTGGGGGGCGCGCCGGGATTCCCTGATCATCAGACCGGGTAGGAAACCGGCCCTGGAGGGGGCGATACTTCCGGTCGTCAAGCGCCAAGGCCCCATGTCCCCCCTCTCTGTCCTCGTCGTCGACGACCACCCCATCGTCCGGGACGCCGTCGGCGCCCTCGTTGACCACACCGAGGGCCTCCGCGTCTGGGGAACCGCCGTCTCGGGCAGCGACGCGATCGCCCAGCTTGAGGCGACCGGGCCCGGCGGGACGGCCCGCCCGGACGGTCCCGAGGTCGTCGTGACCGACCTGCGGATGCCGGGGATGGACGGGCTTGAGCTCGTCGCCGAGGTCCGCTCGCGGTGGCCGGCGGTCCCGTGCCTCGTGTTCTCGGCCCAGGACCGCTTGTCGAGCGCGGGCCAGGCCACGGCTGCGGGGGCGGCCGGGTTCGTCGAGAAGGGGGACTCGTCCGCGCTCATCGCGGCGGTCCGCCGGGTCGGAGCTGAGTCGGCGTAG
>JANPJI010000337.1:0-5071 GCA_031425425.1 Rubricoccaceae bacterium | reverse complement strand
TGCGAGCAGGTCTGCCCGGTCAACGCGACGGCCCACTCGCCGGACGGGCTCAACGAGATGACCTACAACCGGTGCATCGGGACGCGCTACTGCGCCAACAACTGCCCGTACAAGGTCCGCCGGTACAACTTCTACAACTGGACCAAGACGCTCCCGATCGAGGTCCAGATGGCGAACAACCCCTACGTCACCGTCCGCTACCGCGGCGTCATGGAGAAGTGCACGTTCTGCGTGCAGCGGGTCCGCCAGACGCAGCAGTACGCGCACATCGAGGACCGCCCGCTCCGCGACGGCGAGGTCGTCACGGCATGCCAGCAGGCGTGCCCGGCCTCCGCCATCGTCTTCGGCGACCTCCGCGACCCCAACAGTGCCGTCTCGCGCTCCAAGACGAGCCCGCGCAACTACGCCGTCCTCGGCGAGCTGGCCGTGAAGCCGCGCCTGACGTACCTCGCCCGGCTGCGCAACCCGCACCCGACCCTCGCCGGCCGCACGCCGTTCGACCTCGAGGCCGAACGACAGGCCGAGGCCTGACGCCTCGCTGCGGCACCCGCCGCGGCTCCTCCCGTCTCCCCCGACACCGCCCCCGATGGCCACGGTCACCTCCAAGAACGCCTACGACCAGCCGCTCAACGCCCCACCCCCCGGCGCGAGCGGTGACGGCGGCGCGATGAAGACGCTCGAGGACGCCCCGCTCGTCCGCGGCAACCTCTCGTTCCACGACATCACCGAGATGGTGTCGGTCCACACCGAGAAGAAGACGCCCGCAGCGTGGTACGCCGCGTTCGCCGTCGCCCTCACCGGGCTGGGCATCCTCGGCATCGCCATCGCCTACCTCGTGTGGAACGGGCCGGGCGTGTGGGGCCTCAACAACCCCGTCTTCTGGGGCTGGGCCATCGTCAACTTCGTGTTCTGGGTCGGCATCGGCCACGCCGGGACGCTCATCTCGGCCGTCCTCTTTCTGTTCCGGCAGAAGTGGCGCACGAGCATCAACCGCGCGGCCGAGGCGATGACGCTCTTCGCCGTCGCGTGCGCGCTCCTGTTCCCGACGTTCCACGTCGGCCGGGTCTGGGCGATTTACTACACGCTGCCCATCCCGAACCAGATGGCGATGTGGCCCAACTTCAAGAGCCCGCTCCTGTGGGACGTGTTCGCGGTGAGCATCTACGGGACCGTCTCGCTGCTCTTCTGGTACGTCGGGCTCATCCCGGACCTCGGGACGCTCCGCGACCGCGCCGTGACGCAGGGCCGGATGCTGCGGGCCAAGATCCTCGGCTTCCTGTCGCTCGGCTGGACCGGCTCGAACCGCCACTGGCGCCACTACGAGCGCGCCTACCTCATCCTCGCGGGCCTCGCGACGCCGCTCGTGCTTTCGGTCCACTCGGTCGTGTCGTTCGACTTCGCCGTGTCGCTCGTGCCGGGCTGGCACACCACCATCTTCCCGCCCTACTTCGTCGCCGGGGCCATCTTCTCCGGCTTCGCGATGGTCGTGACGCTGCTCGTGATCTCGCGCAAGGTCTTCGACCTGAAGAACCTGATCACGATCGACCACCTGGAGAAGATGAACATCGTCATCCTGGTGACGGGCTCGATCGTCGGCTTCGCCTACATCACGGAGGCGTTCATCGCGTGGTACTCGGGCGTCGAGTATGAGCAGTACGCGTTCCTCAACCGCATGCGCGGGCCGTACTGGTGGGCGTACTGGACCATGATGACGTGCAACCTCGTCTTCCCGCAGCTCTTCTGGAAGAAGTCGTTCCGGCGGTCCATCCCGCTGATGTTCTTCATCTCGATCACGACCAACATCGGCATGTGGTTCGAGCGGTTCGTGATCACGGTGACGAGCCTCCACCGCGACTTCCTGCCGTCGTCGTGGGACTACTACTCGCCGACGCTGTGGGATGTCCTGATGTTCATCGGCTCGTTCGGCCTCTTCGGGACGCTGTTCCTGCTCTTCCTCCGATTCGTCCCGATGGTCGCCATCGCCGAGGTGAAGGGTGTCCTGCCGCAGGCGGACCCGCACTTCTACGGCGGCCACGGCGACGGGCAGGGCGACGGGCACGGACAGGACAACGGGCACGTCGAGGTGACAGCCCCGGCGGCGGCCGAGCCCGCTGGGCCGGACCCCATGCAGGCGTCGAGCACGGCCTAGCAGCCGTGCGCCAGTGGCCAGTCGGATAGGGCCAGTGGCAGACAGGACGAGACGTTTGGTGCCCGGCGCACCCACCCGCATTTCTGCCACTGGCCACAGCCCACTGGCGTCCCCGCCACTGCCCACTGCCTCTCATGGCCCTCCCGCTTCCGAAGCCCCTCCGCGACGCGCTCGAAACGCGCGCCAACGAGCACGTCGGTTTGCTCGCCGAGTTCTCGGACCCCGGCGCGCTCACCGACGCCGTGGCCGACCTGCGCAAGCGCGGCTACACGCGCCTCGACACGTTCAGCCCGTTCCCGATCCACGGCATGGACCGCACGATGGGGCTGCCCGTCTCGAAGCTCGCGTTCTTGGTGTTCCCCGGCGGCCTCCTGGGGCTGGCGCTCGGCACGTTCCTCCAGTACTGGACGAGCGCGGGCCCGCAAGTAGGGTGGATCGACGTCATCCTCCAGGGCTACCCGATCAACATCTCGAACAAGCCGCTCTTCGCCATCGAGTCCAGCGTGCCGATCATGTTCGAGCTGATGATCCTCTTCGCCGCGCTCACGGCCGTCGGCGGGATGCTGGCGCTCAACGGGCTCCCCAAGCCGTACGACCCGCTCTTCCACTCCGCGCGCTTCAGCCGCGTCACGGACGACGCCTTCTTCCTGCACGTCGGCGAGGCGGATGCCGAGTTCGGCCGCGGCTCGACCGCCGGCGACCTGTTCAGCCTCGGCGCGCTCGCTGTCGAGTACGTGGACCACGCCGGCGCGACGGACCTCTCCGCGTCCGGCGAGCCCACCGCGACCGGCTCCGTCGCAGCGGAGTCCGCCGCGACGCCTGTGACCCCGCCCCACACGGGCGGCCAGATCTAGACCGACCATGACCACGCTCGCACGGGCCTCCGCGCTCGCCCTGCTCGTCCTCGCCGCCGGCACCGCCTCGGGCTGCCGCGGGATGAAGAGCGGCAAGCCGCCGATCCACCCCAACCTCAACATGGACTTCCAGCAGCGAATGGAAGCCCAGGAGCCCAACGCCTTCTTCGCCGACGACGCGTCACAGCGCCAGCCGGTCGCCGGGACGGTCCGCCGGGGCCAGCTCCAGACGACTGCCAACGCGCCGTTCCTCTACGGCCGCGACGCGAGTGGGACGTACGTCGCCGAGATCCCGGTCGAGGTCACGCCGGCCCTGCTCCAGCGCGGACAGGAGCGGTACGGCATTTACTGTTCGGTGTGCCACGGTCTCGCCGGCGACGGCCGCGGCATCGTCGCCGTCGGCAACGGCGGGCAGGGCTACGGCTTCGCCATCCCGAGCTACCACACCGAGGGCCTCACCGCGCGCCCAGACGGCTACATCTACGACGTCATCCTGAACGGCGTCAACACGATGCCGAGCTACGGACACGAGATGCCCCCGAGCGACCGCTGGGCCGTCGTCGCGTACGTCCGCGCCCTTCAGCGCTCGCAGGACGCCTCGGCCGAGGACGTCCCGGCGACCGAGCGCGAGCGGCTCGCGACGTACAACCCGAACGTCGTCGTCGGTCAGAACTAGAAAAGGGGGTCAGGTTTGACGGTCAGAGCCCTGAACGTCAACCGTCAAACACCAAACCGCATCCATGTCGAACGCCCTCACCCGTCTCGTCTTCGACCCTGTCGACCCGAACCGCGACCGCGTGCCGCGGCGCTACCAGTTCGCGGCCGACTCGCGCGTCGTCCTCGTGACGGCCGGCGTGGGCGTGGCGTCGCTCGCCGTCGCAGCGGCGGTCGGCATCCCATCCGGCCTGACCCACTTCCTGTTCGCGTACCTCATCGCGTGGGTCTTCTGCGTCTCGGTCACGCTCGGGGCGCTCTTCTTCGTGATGATCCAGCACCTGACCAAGGCGCGCTGGAGCACGACGATCCGCCGCATCCCCGAGACGATGGCGGCCAACTTCCCGCTCGTCGCTCTCGCCGGGCTCCCGATCCTGCTTGGGATGCACGACCTGTTCCACTGGACGCACGAGGACCTCTACGTCGTCGGCAGCGAGACGTTCGACCCGATCCTGGCCGGCAAGCGGCTCTACCTCAACGTCCCGTTCTACATCGCTCGCTACGTCCTCTACTTCACCGTCTGGAGTGTCATCGCGCGCAAGCTGTACACGCTCTCCGTCCGCAACGACACCGACCCCAGCCCTGAGAACACGATCAGAATGCGGTGGTGGAGCGCTGCCGGGATGCCGCTCTTCGCCGTCACGGTTTCGTTCGCCGGCTACGATTTCCTGATGGGGACCGACCCGCACTGGTTCTCGACCATGTTCGGCGTCTACTTCTTTGCGGGAGCCTTTCTCGGCGCAGTGTGCCTCATCACGTTTATCGCGCTCTTCCTGAAGCGGGGCGGGATGCTGGACACCGAGATCACGCGCGAGCACATCCAGGACATGGGGAAGTTCATGTTCGGGTTCGTCGTCTTCTGGACGTACGTCTCGTTCAGCCAGTACATGCTGTACTGGTACGCCAACCTCCCCGAGGAAATCCTCTGGTTCCAGAAGCGGTTCTCGCCGGGTTGGCAGGCGGTCGCGTGGTCGCTCCTGATCTTCCACTTCCTGCTGCCGTTCTGCATCCTCATCCTGCGCCAGACGAAGCGGACGTACCCGCTCCTCGCCACGATGGCCGTCTGGCTCCTCGTGATGCACTGGGTCGACCTCTGGTGGATCATCATGCCGTCGATGCTCCCGGGTGCGCTCAACCACGTCGACCCCGAGCACGCCCGGGCCGCCGTCCACGCCGGCGGGGACCTCCTCGCGAGCCTCCAGACGTTCTCCGACGCGGTCCCGGACGTGAACACGCCGGGGTTCGACCGGCCCTCGACCGAGATGACGCTGGAGGTGATCCGCCCGGTCTTCCCGGTCGTCGAGCTCCTGGCGTGGGTCGGCCTCTTCGGGCTCATGCTCGCGGCGACGTTCGC
>JANPJI010000336.1:0-3968 GCA_031425425.1 Rubricoccaceae bacterium | reverse complement strand
CCGCCGGCCCGAAGGGATGAGCGCCGAGGTCGGCGCGGCGATCCCGGTGAACTACCTGACCGCCTTCCAGATGATGGTCGTGATGGGCAGCGTCCGCCCGGCCGAGGACCTGGGCCACCGGATGCGCGTGCTCGTCCACGGCGCCTCGGGCGGGGTCGGGACGGCCTGCGCGGACCTGGGCCGCGTCTACGGCGTCGAGTTGTTCGGGACGGCCTCGCCGGGCAAGCACGGCTACGTCCGCGAGCGCGGCTACGACCATGCCATCGACTACCGCACCCACGACTTCGTCGCCGAGGTACGGCGGCTCACGGGCGGGAAGGGCGTGGACCTGGTGCTGGACGCCGTCGGCGGCCGCCACTGGGGGCGGAGCCTGGACGCGCTCGCGCCGTCCGGGCGTCTCGTCGTCTACGGGATCTCGTCGGCCGCGGGCGAGGGCAAGCTCGGGATGGCGAAGGCGGTGCTCGGGATGCCGTGGGTGCGGGCGAGCCCGCTCGCGCTCATCGGGGCCAACCACGGCGTGCTGGGCGTCAACCTCGGCCACCTGTGGGACGTGCCCGAGCGCGTCGCCGCGTGGACGGGCCGCTTGCTGGAGCTGTACGCGCAGGGGGCCATCCGGCCGCACGTGGACCGGGTCGTCTCGTTCGACGAGGCGGCCGAGGCGCACCGGCACCTCGAAGGGCGCCGAAACGTCGGCAAGGTGCTGCTGCGCCCGTGAGCGGGACGACGCCGCGCGCGTCAGGCCATTGTCAGCCCGCCGTCGACGGCGAGGCACTGCCCGGTGACGGCGGCCGAGAGCGGGGACGCGAAAAAGAGGACGGCGTCGGCGAACTGCTCCGGCGTGACCGTCCGCCGCAGCGGCGTCGCCGCGGCGACGTAGGCGAACACCTCGGGCGTGGTGACGGCTGAGGCGTCGGTCTGTTCGAGGAGCCCGCCGGCGACGAGGTTCACGCGGACGCCGAGCGGGCCGAGCTCGGCCGCGAGCGTCCGTGTGAGCCCGACGAGCGCGGCCTTGGCGGCCGTGTAGTCGTGGTACGTCACGACGGGGTTGTAGACGAGGTTCGTGCCGATGGTGACGAGCGACCCGCCGCCGGCCGCGGTGAAGTGCGGCAGCAGCGCCTGCGCGAGGTGCAGCGCCCCGCCAATGGCCCCGTCGACCTGCGCCCGGACGTGCTCCATCGTCACCGTCGCGAGGCGCACGTAGTCCGCCGCGGGGTCGAAGGCGTAGCTCGGAAGCGCGTTCGAGACGGCCACGTCGACGCGGCCGTAGCGCGCGACGACGGCCTCGACGAGAGCGCCGACGGCGTCGCGGTCCGTCACGTCCGCCTGGCACGCGAAGGCGCGCCCGCCGGCCGCCTCGATGTCTGCGACGACCGCCGCCGCCTTGTCCGCACTGTGGAGGTAGTTGACGCAGACGGCGGCCCCTTCGCGGGCGAGGCGCCGCGCGATGGCGGCCCCGGCCCCGCGGCTGGCCCCGGTGACGAGGGCGACGTGCTGATCGAGAAGCATCGGGTCTGGGGAGTGGAGAGTGGGGGCTGCGCGGAGAGCCGAACGCACAGCGAGGCGGCCCGCCGGAGCGGACCGCCTCGCAGCAGAGAGCGGCGCGGGCCTACGCCTCGGCCGTCTCGGGCGTGGCCTCGACGGCGGCGGCGTCCTCGGCAGCGGCCGTCTCGGCGGCTGCGGCCTCGTCGGCCGCCATTTGCGAGGCGTGCGCGTTGCCGTAGCGGCGGCGGAAGCGCTCGACGCGGCCGGCCGTGTCGACCATCGTCTTCTTGCCCGTGTAGAACGGGTGGTTGGACGAGTCGATCTCGGCGGCGTAGTGGTCGGTCGTCATCGTCGAGCGCGTCGCGTACTCGGTCCCGTCGGCCAGCTTGACGGTGACGAACGTGTAGTCGGGGTGGAGGTCGGTCTTCATCGGTCCGGAGTCGGAGGGGCGCCGCCGGGGCAGCGCGGAACAGGCGGCCCGGAAGGTAGGATGCCCCGCCCGCCGCGCCAAGGCGCGGGCGGGGTGTTCCTTCGGTCTTCGCGCAGCCGTCCGGGCGTCAGCGCACCACCGTGAGCGTGCGCGTGCGCGCGCCCGCGTCGGTCTGCAGGCGCAGCACGTACGTGCCCGCGGCGAGCCCGGCGGTGTCGAGCGGTGCCTCGTGGCGGTCGGCCGAGAACTCGCCGTCGGCGAGCACGGCGATGCGGCGGCCGAGCGCGTCGTACAGCGCGAGCGTGGCGCGGCCGGGCGCGCGGAGCGAGAACGCGACCGCGCCGGCCGCGGCGAGCGGGTTCGGGGCCGGCGCGCCGAGCGCGAACGTCCCCGGCGCGGGCGCCTCCTCCGCGCTGACCGCACCGGGGAGGAGCGCCGTGGTGCCGTCGGCGAAGACGGCGAGCAGGCCGAACGCGGGCCCGTTCTGGTTGGCCGTCGGCGTCAGGAACCCGGACGCCAGGACGGTCAGCGCCGCACCGCCGGCCGCCGTGAGGTCCGCGTCGAACGAGGCCACGGTCGCGCTCCCGTCGGCCAGTGTGACGGCGAGCGTGTAGAACGCCGCGTCGACGGGCAGGTAGCCCGTCACGGCCGGGTAGGCGGCGTCGTCCACCGCGAGCCCCCCGTTGGCGAGCACGTCGACCGCGGGCGCGTCGGTGGCCCCGTGGACGACGCGGACGCGGACCAGGTTGGGGTCCTCGCTGGTCTCCCGCGCGGCCGCGCCGACGACGAGGTCCAGCGCCGTCGGGGCACCGCCGGGGTTGGGCGCGAAGCCTGCCGGCGTGAGGACGCCGGTCGCGATGAGCTGCGTCGTCGAGCCCGTCGGGAGCGTGAACGAGCGCGTGAGCACGGCCTGCGAGGCGCTCGTCGACGTGCCTGGCGCGACGGCGACGCTGAGCGCGACGTCGGCGGGGACGTCGATGTACGGCGTCGCCGTCCGGAAGGCGAAGTTGTCCAGCAGCCGCGCGCCGTTGACGTACACGTCGACCGAGGCCGCGGCGGGGTCGGCCGCGTTGTGGATCACCTGGAGCCGGGCCGTCTGCGGGATCGCCGGCAGCAGGGCCGTCGTGCCATCGTTGAGGACGGCGAGCAGGCCGAACGCGGGCCCGTTCTGGTTCGCGGCCGGCGTGAGGAAGCCCGACGCGAGCACCGTCACCGCGGCGCGGCCGGAGAGCGTGGCCGAGAACGCCGCGACAGACGCGCCCGCGCCCGTCGTGACGAGCAGCGGGTACGTCCCGGCCGGGACCTCGATCGGGGCCGTGACGTCGGTGTAGGCCGCGTCGTCGAACAGAATGGCCCCGCCGCTGCGGATGTCGACCGTCGGGGCGTCGGTCGCGCCGTGGATGACGCGGACGAGGCCGTCTTCGGGCGTCGTCGCCGCCTCGGGGACGTTGGCGGCGGCGAGAAGCTGGAAGGCGGTCGGGCGGCCGTCGGGGTTGGCCGCGAAGGCCGCCGGCGCGAGCACGCCCTGCGCGACGACCTGGTACCGCCCCGGCCGAAGGTTGAACGTCCGCGTGAACACGGCGTCCGCGGCGCTGGTCGACGTCCGCGGCGCGATCGCCACGGCGAGGTCTCGGTTGGCGGGGAGCGCCACGAACGGCGTCGCCGAGCGGAAGGCGAAGTCGTCGAGCAGGCGCACGCCGTTGACGTACACGTCGACCTGCGCCGCGGCGGGGTCGGCGGCGTTGTGGATGATCTGGAGCTGGACCGTCGCCGCCGGCGGTGCCGCGGGGAGCAGGGCCGTCGTGCCGTCGGCGAAGACGGCGAGGAGCCCGAACGCGGCCCCGTTCTGGTTCGCCGCGGGCGTCAGAAATCCCGACGCCAGGACGGTCACGGCGCGCCCGCCGGCCCCCGCGAGGTCGGCCTCGAACCGGGCGACGGGATCGCCCGTCGCCGTGGTGACGGCGAGCGTGTACGCCGCGGGCGGGAGGCTGAGGTAGCCCGTGACGTCGGTGTAGGCGGCGTTGTCGACGAGGACGGCGCCGAGCGTGCGGACGTC
>JANPJI010000335.1:0-2408 GCA_031425425.1 Rubricoccaceae bacterium | reverse complement strand
GGCCCTATCGGTATCGGCGACCTCGTGCAGACGCTCGGCCGCGAGCGGCCCGTTCGGTAGCAGGGGACGGGCGAGGGAGCAGATTTTGAACCTGATTCCTCCGTGCGCATCCGTTAGAGCCAGCTCAAACACTAAATTTTGTCATCCTGAACTCGTTTCAGAATCTATACCGATCGGTATCTCCAGAAAAGGCAGGTCCTGATAGGACTTACGCAGTTGGCAATCCCCCATTGCCATCATTCCCGCGGAGGCGGGACCGCGCAGCGACGGCGCAGCCAATCCATCGGCCCGACGAGCGCCACGGCGGCCCTGAAGATGGATCCCCGCCTCCGCGGGGATGACGCTGCAGGGAGTGTTTTGGCCGATCCTGGCTCAACTGCGTAACTCCTACCTGAATCGAGTTCAGGATGACAAGGGGAAGGGGATCGTGGAACTCTGACGCGCGTGCCAGTTACCTCATGATTCGTACGCGTAGGCCAGCAGGTCCGTCGTGTTGGTGAACGGCTGCCCGTCGGGTACCGAGACGGCTCCGACGGCGCGGAGGACGGCCTCGGCCTCGTGGCCCAGCGTGCTCCGGAGGTGCGCCTGGAGGCTGGCGAAGAGCTCGCCGGACCCCTCGGCCCCGACGCCGGGCAGCACGACGACGGCCCGGCGCCGCGGGAGGTCGGCGAGGAGGCGGTCGTTCGGGCGGAGCCCGCGGCGGAGCCCGTCGGCGATGGCGAAGAAGTGGGCGCTCTCGGGCGCGGCCGGCTCCATCCGCACGGCGACGACCAGGAACGGAGCCCCGTGCTCCCGGGCGGCGAACGCGGTGTCGAGCGCGCGCCGGACCTCCACGTTCGGGTCGGCGGGCACCGCGGACGTGCCGCCGAGCGGGGCGAAGGCGGGGGCCATCTCCTGGGTGGACGCCGGTGCCGGATTCTGAGAGGCGTGCGAGGGAACGAAGCCGACGACGCCGCTCGCGCCGGAGTCGACGAGGTAGCCCTGCTCGAACATCGAGGTGGCAGGGTCCCGACCGAACAGGTCGCCGGGAGGGGCCAGCAGCGACGGGTCCGGGTCCGGCGGCGGGATGATCCGGGTTCGCGGAAGCGCGTCCGTCACCGCGGCGGTGGCCGACTGCAGCCGGCTGTACTTCGGCGCGTCGGGCGGAGCTGAACCGGGTGCGGCGACCGGCGGGGGAGCGGCCGGCGGGGGAGCGGCCGGCGGCGGGTGCATGTCCACCGACGCGCCGTCGCTGCTCGGTCCGACCGGCGGAGCTGCAGCGGCCTCGGCCTGCGGCGGGGCCGCCGCGGGGGCGTCGTCGCGGTGCGAGAGGCGGGGCTCCTCGCCGTCTGCCCCGAGCGTGAGCGTTCCGTCGACGGCGTCGCGCACGACTCCGAGCAGATGCTCGGATGCCTCGTTGGCGGGCTCGCCGAGGCCGACGACGAGGGTCACGTCGGCTGCGCGGAGCGCGGCGGCGAGGCCCGCGAAGGCCGTCTGGAAGCGGTCGAACGAGTCGAACTGCACGAGCGGCGTCAGGTCCTCGACCACGACCCGGTCCGGCCGGTCCGAGGCGACGAGCGCGGCGAGGTCGCGGTAGGCGGCGTCGAGGCCGTCGCTGCCGCGCGCGGCGAGGTCGGCCACGGACGGGATGCGGAGCAGCCGGAAGCGGCCCGTCGCGTGCGCGGCGCGCAGGTCGAACCCCGTCGCTGCGCCGATCTCCAGCAGCGCCTCGGGCGCGCGGGGCGAGATCAGCAGCGCCCGGCCGCCCGCGTCCACAGTCGCGCCGGCGGACTGGAGGGCGAGCGCCGAACGGCCGGCACCGGCGCGCCCGACGAGCAGGTAGGCCCCGCCTGCGGCCAGTCCGCCCCAGCGGGCGTCGATGGTGGGAAGGCCCGAGGGCGAGAGCGTGGACGGTGCGACCATGGCGGAGACGAGCGGGTTTGCGGGGGTGTTCGCAAAGGGTATGCCACGGCGCGGCCGTGCGCGTGCGGCGGAGGTTTCTCCCCGGCGGACCCCGGTTCTACCCGTCACGTTCCCATCGGACCCCGCCGGCTCCTGCGCTCCCTACTTTCCGGCTCCCCGCCCTGCCCCGCCCGATGGACCCCGACCTCGCCTCGATCCAGGACGCCCGCGACGCGCTCGCCGCCGCCGCCGCCGCCCAGGCCCTCTACAAGAACGCCTCGCAGGAGGACGTGGACCGCATCGTCGCGGCGATGGTCGAGGCCGGCGCGGAGGCCGCCGAGCGCCTCGGGCGGATGGCGTTCGAGGAGACCGGCTTCGGGCGGCCCGAGTCCAAGACCCAGAAGAACCTCTTCGCCACGCGGACCCTCGCGGCGCGGATGGAGGGGATGAAGACGGCCGGCATCATCCGCAAGACGGCCACCGTGTGGGAGGTCGCGACGCCGATGGGCGTCGTGGCCGCGCTCGTG
>JANPJI010000334.1:0-13682 GCA_031425425.1 Rubricoccaceae bacterium | reverse complement strand
CTGGGGGCCTGGTCGTTCGGGACGGTTGGCGTCTCAGCCACGCTCGCCCTCGCCGGGCTGGCGACGCTCGCGTTCGCCTCGATCCCGCTCCTCGTCCGCGAGCGACCGGGCGAGCGAATGCTGCCGTGGACGGCCGGCGCGGCGTCGCCTGAGGCGGAGGCGATCCAGCTCCACGGGTGGGCCGAGATCGGCCGGAGCCTCCGGCGCGTCGTCTTCCTGCCCGCCAGCCTGGTCACGGCGCTCGTCGGGTTCGGGCTCAACGTGAGCCAGGGCTTCTTCGAGGGGTTCGGTCCCGTGTTTACGGTCCAGACGCTGGGCTGGACCGACGGCGCGTTCTCGAACACGATGGCCGTCGCCAAGCTCGTCGGAGGCGTGGTCGGGATGGTCGGCGGCGGGCTCCTCGTCACCTGGCTCGGCCGGACGCGGGCGATCCGCGTCGCGGCGCTCGCCGTCGCGGCGGTCGGTGTGGCGATGGGGCTCGTGGCACCGTTCTGGGGGTCGTCGCTCGTCGTGCAGGCCTACCTGATGCTCTTCGTCACGGCGAAGACCCTCGCCACGATCGCGTTCTTTGCAACGTGCATGGCTCTCTGCTGGAAGCGCGTCGCGGCCGTCCAGTTCGGGCTCTTCATGGCCATCGCCAACCTCGGCCTGATGGCAGGCTCCGCGCTGATGGGTCCGCTCGTCGAGGCGACGACGGACGCGCAGGCGCTGTTCGTGATGGCGGTATTCCCCGCCGTCGTGGCCCTGCTAACGCTGCGCGTGGACGTGGCGACGCACGTCGACTGCGTCGAGGCGCTCGACCGGCCGGCCGCCTCGGCCCCCGGGCAGCCCGTGCTCACAGTCTGAGCACCGAACGGACCGGTCGTTTGAAACGTGGTCTTCCTCCGCTCGCCGCGTTCCTCGGTGAGGGGCAGGTCTGGCCTGCCGCGCGTCTCGAATGGGCACTCAGCGGCTCAGGGGACACCAGCGCGCACCCCGGCTCCGAGGTCAAGACACAAAAACGCCCGCTCGCGGCCAAAGGTCGGCTGCGGGCGGGCGGAGAAGTGGAGATGCCGGGAGTTGAACCCGGGTCCGAACGGCGCTACAGTCCAGGCGTCTACAGGCGTAGTCAGCAAACTCAGGGTCTTTGCCGTCCCGACATGGCCCACTGACAGGCTTCCGGGACAGCGCAGGCTGATTGGTGCGGATGCGAGCATCCGCTCTCGTCCCCTGTGCTCAGCCGGAGCGTCCGGGACTATCCCATTCTAAGCGGTACCTCGCATGCCGTCTATGGGCATCCAGCGTGCGAGATAGCTAACGGCGTAAAGTTACGCGGCCAGCTGGTAGGAGTAGTCGTTCGCAGCTACAATTGCGGTCCAGTGGAGGTCACGGGCGTACTGGACACCACCCGGCGCGCAGCCTGCCGCACACGTCGTTCGTCGAAACCAGGTCATCCCCAAAGAACAGGCCCGGCCGGAGCCGCGCTGTGAGTCTCTAACGTACGACCGACCGGTCTGGTCCCGGCGCTCAGTCGTCCGTTGCGTCTTCATCCCTGTCGCGCGGCGTGCCCACCGCGACCAGCCCGCGGGCAGCCAGCGCCTCGGTGATCGGGCCGAGCAGTTCTTCGCTCAGCCGGCTGCTGAGCGCGTACACCTTCGAGCGCCCGCCGAGGAACGACCTCTGTTCTGCCCGGACGACCACGCGCACGTACCGCGCCGTCTCGGTGCCCGACGGCCCCTGGTTGACCGGAACGAGGTCGAGCGCAGCTGTCGTCCGACCGAACCCGCCGCCCCGAACGGAACGCGACGTCGTGGTGACGACTCCGGCCGTGAGCGCCGGCACTGTCGACCAGCCGGCCGCCTCGGCTGCACTGCGCAGCCGACTGGCCAGCAGGCTATCGCCAACAGAAGCTGCAGGCAGGCCCCGAACCTCGAAGTCGCGGTACGGCGGGCTCGGGACGGACGCGCACGCCGATGCCACGAGCGCAAGAGCGAGCACCGTGACGTGGGAGAGGGGACGGTGCCTGTCCATACTCGGAGGGAGCGATCGCCCAAGGCTACGCACGTCGGCACCTCTCATCAGGGCCAATCCAATCGCCCAGCCACTGGCAACCAGACAAAAAAAGGCCGGGCGGACACGCTCACCCAAACGTGTCCGCCCGGAGTGCGCGAGTCCCGAGAGACTCTCGGTGCGCACGGGGTCGCTCTGTCGAACCAGCACCGATACCGTGCGGGTTCGAGCAGTCGTACGCAAGGGACGTGCCAAACCCCTTCCACGGACCTGCGCCTGAGTCCTAGCGGCCGCCTGCTCCGCAGCACGCACGGCGACGGGCGGCGTCCGTGCGAAAAAGCGGAACGGGTGTCCACAATCGTGAACAGAAGCGTCCCGTATCGGACACGTTCGCCTTCGTGTCGAGTGCGTCCGCCGCCCGTCGCCACAGGCCGCGGGGTGTGAAGCCTCCGCCCGGTCCGGCTCGCGTCTTGGTCCGGGACGGCGGCACCTCTATCTTGGCCGCCCCCCCTCCGACGACGTTCACTCATCCCTCGGGACCTATGCCCTGCGGCAAAAAGCGCAAGCGTCACAAGATCGCCACGCACAAGCGGAAGAAGCGGCTCCGCAAGAACCGCCACAAGAAGAAGACCCGCTAGGGTCTGGCTCTGGTGCCCGTACGGTGCCGTGTGTCCCCCGTGTGCAGCCAGGCCGTTCCCCGAGGTGGGAGCGGCCTGGTTTGTCATTGCCTCGAAGGCCGCGAGGCATTCCTGCACGGGGCCGTGCCTTCGAGCCCCGCGTATCTTGGCGTCACTCCTCTCTCCGGCCCCCCGATGAGTTCGCGTAGTCGCCCTGCCCGTGCCACCGTCCTCGGTGCCCTCGCCGGTACGGCCGCCGGGTTCGCCTTCGGCCTCCTGCTCGCGCCCGACGAGGGCCGCCAGCTCCGCCGCCGCGTGGCCTACCTCCTGGACCGCTGGGCAGACGACCTCTCCGGCGTGGTCCGGCGCCTCGACGACGACGACAGCCCCGCGACGAGCATCGCGCGGAGCAAGGCCGACGCCCTCGTCGCGGATGCCCGCATCCAGGCCCAGGCCCTCCTCTCCGAAGCCGACGCCCTCATCGACGAGGCCCGGCAGCGCCGCGCCGACGGCGCATCCTGAGCCCTCACCGCGTGCGATTCTCCATCCTCCTGCCCAGCGCCGAGGGCAAACAGTCCGGCGGCAACCCGCTCGCGCCGGACATGTTCGACTACCGTTCGTCGAACACGTTCAACTACTTCTCGGAGCTCAACCCCGAGCGCCGCGCCCTCATCGACGCCGTCCAGGCGCAGGTCCGCGCCGCGCAGGAAGCCGGCGGCTCGTCGGGGCTCGAAGTGCTCTTCGGAGTCAAGGGCGACGCGCTCGCGCGGGCGGAGGCGGCCACGCTCGCCGTCTACGAGAGCCCGCTCATGGCGGCCATCGACCGCTACACGCCGGGCGTGATGTACCGCGCGATGGAGTTCCCCGCCCTCCCGACGGGCGCGCAGCGGCGGCTCCTCGAGAACGGGATCATCCTCTCGGGCCTCTTCGGACTGCTCCGCCCGGACGATCTTATTCCGGACTACCGGCTCAAGATGGACGCCCGGGTCGACGGCATCGGCAAGGCGGCGGCGTACTGGCGCGCGCCGCTCTCGGCCCACCTCAACGCGCTCCTAGAGGGCCAGGCCGTCTGGAACCTCCTTCCGGCCGCGTTCGAGGATGCCTGGGACGACGCCGGCACAGCCGCGCGCACCCTCCGCGTCTCGTTCGTCAAGGAGGTGGACGGCGAGCGCCGCCCGCTCACGCACGGCGTCAAGGAGCTCCGCGGAGCTCTCGTCGGCTACATCGTCACGGCCGTCGCCGACTCGGTCGAGGCGCTCGACCTGTGGGACGCGCCGGACGGCTACGAGGTCGACTACGACGCCTCGGACATCGACGCGAGTGGCGGCGGGATGGTCGTGATGGTGTCGGCTCCAGGCTGGGAGGCCCGCCGCGAGGAGCGCCACAGGCTCCGCGCCGAGGCCGCCGCCCCGAAGCGGAGCCCCGACGACGACGACGAGGACTGAGGGAGCAGGGAGGGGCAAAACGTCCATCCGCCGCACCGACGTTCTCCTGCTCGCCGCTCCCGCATCGGTCGCGGCACCACTGCCACGGCCCACTTTCACCCGCCGCCCGGTGCCCACCTCATGTCTGTCGTGATCGGAATCGCCGGCGGGTCCGGCTCGGGCAAGACGACCGTCCAGCGGCGCATCATGGAGCGCTTCGGCCCGCGCCGGATCGCGCTGCTGGACCACGACGCGTACTACCGCGACCTCGCGCACCTCGCCCCGGAGCAGCGCGCGCGGTTCAACTTCGACCACCCGGACGCGCTCGAGACGGGCCTCATGGTGGAGCACCTCGACGCGCTCCTCGCCGGGCAGGCCATCGAGAAGCCGACGTACAGCTTCGGCACGCACAGCCGCCTCGACGCGACCGAGACCATCGAGCCCCGCCCGGTCGTCCTCGTGGACGGCATCCTGGTCCTCGCCGAGCCCGCCCTCCGCGACCGGATGGACGTCAAGCTCTACGTCGACGCGCCGGACGACGTGCGGCTCATGCGGCGCATCGAGCGAGACCTCCACGAGCGCGGCCGCTCCATCGACTCGGTCCTGGAGCAGTACCGCCGGACCGTCCGCCCGATGCACCTCGAGTTCGTCGAGCCCTCCAAACGGCACGCCGACGTGATCATCCCCCGCGGCGGGCGCAACCAGGTCGCCATCGACATGGTGATCGCGCGCGTGCAGTCGCTGCTCAACCTCGACGGGACGGCCCCGCTCCATCCGTAGCTGGCGGACCCGTAGCCGGCGGCGCGGCCGGGGCGCACAGCAGGTGGACGCCGTCGAGCACGAGGCCGGGCACGACGGCGTCCACGACGAGCCCGTTCTCGACGAGCCACGGGGCCGCCCCGCCCGTCGCGACGACGAACGGGCGGGCCGAGAGCGCCGCGGCGGTCTGGTGGAGAAGCCGGGCGACGCCGCCCGCGAACATCCCCGCGACGCCGGTCCGGATCGCCTCGGCCGTCGAGACGCCGATGTCGGACACCGGCCCGCCGAACGGGATGTCGGGAAGAGCGCCGGTACCCCGTGCAAGCGATCGGGCCAGCAGGTCCGGTCCGGGCGCGATGGCCCCGCCGAGGTAGACCGGCGCACCGTCGCGGACGTCCACGGCGTCCAGCGTGACGGCCGTGCCGGCATCGACGGCCACGACCGGTCGCCCGCCGCCGAGGTGCCATGCCGCGACGGCCGCCGCGATGCGGTCTGCGCCGAGAGTCTCGGGCGTCGCGTAGGCCATCGCGAACGGGAGCGCGAGGCGCGCTGAGACGCGCACAGGAGCTGTGCCAGTGACGAGCCGCACGCCCTCCGCGACCGCGTCGGTGAGCGCGGGGACCACCGAGGCGAGGCCGGACGCCGTGCTGGGGGAAACGAGCGACCGCAGCCGGTCCGCCCACACGGCTGAATCGGCGTCGTGAGAGAACCGGTGCGTCTCGGACCACGCCGCGCCGTTCCACACGGCCGCCTTCACCGACGAGTTGCCGACATCGAGGGCGAGGAACATGGCGCTACGCGGCGAGCGTGACCTCGCCCGCGTGGACGGTCCGCTCGCCGGCCGACGTCGCAAGGCGGAGCGCGCCATCGGGTGCGAGCCCGAGGACGGTCCCGGAGAGAGCCGGTCGGTCAGTCCCCGGAAACCGCACGGCGCGCATCTCGCCGACGCTTACGAGGCGCGCCTCGACGGCCGCCAGGAGCGCGTCCGGCGCGTGCTCGGCGTCAGCAAGGCGGGCGGCGAGGCGCTCCAGCAGCGGCCCGAGCGGCGCGAGGCGCTCCACGTCGCGGCCCGTCGCGAGGCGGAGCGACGTGGCGGAGAGCCCGGCCGGGAACGCCGTCTGCCGGACGTTGAGGCCCACGCCGAGAATGACGACCGGCCGCGCCCCCGTGTCGCGCGTCCAGGACGCCTCGGCGAGGACGCCGGCGAGCTTGGCGAGGCTGCCGCAAGGGGCGCGGGCCAGGACGTCGTTGGGCCACTTCAGGCGCGCCTCGGCCCCGAGCGCCTCGGCCGCCTCGGCCGCGCCGAGGCCGGCTGCGAGGCCGACGAGCGCGAGGCGCTCTGCGGGCAAGCGCGGGCGGAGGACGACCGACAGCAGGAGGCTCTCGCCCGGCGCGGCCGTCCACGTGCGGCCGTGGCGGCCGCGGCCGGCCGTCTGCGCCTCGGCGACGACGAGCGCGCCGTGCGGCGCGCCGGCCGCCGCCCACGCCGCGGCCTCGGCCATCGTCGAGCCGACCGACGCGAAGTGGCGGGCCGGGTGCCCGAGCGGGCAGGCGACGATGGGCAGACTGGACATTCAGACAAGCTACCCGCCGCGGAGTGTCCGGCCGGTGCGCCCGGCTCTAGCTTGGCCGACACGTCCCCGGCTGTCCATGCCCCGCTTCCCCGTCGTGGTGCGCCTCGCGCTCCCGCTCCTGCTCGTCGCTGCGTGCACCCCCGGCGTGTCCGCGCCGGCCGAGGCGCTGGCGCGCTCCACGCCCCCGAACCCGGTCCCGCCCGTGATCTACGAGGTCTTCGTCCGCAGCTTCACGCCCGAGGGCACGCTCCGCGCCGCGACGGCGCGTCTGGACTCGGTCCGCGCCCTCGGCGTCGACGTGGTGTGGCTGATGCCGATCTACCCGGTCGGCGAGCTGAACCGGAAGGGGCGGCTGGGCTCGCCGTACGCCGTCCGCGACTACACGGGCGTCGACCCGCGCCTCGGGACGCTCGCAGACGCCCGCGCGCTCGTGGACCGCGCGCACGCGCTCGGCATGCGCGTCGTGCTGGACTGGGTCGCCAACCACACCGCCCCGGACCACGCCTGGGTGAGCGCGCACCCCGACTGGTACACGACCGGGGCCGACGGTACGCGTCCTGTCCCGCCCGCCGGGACGGACTGGTTCGACACGGCCGACCTCGACTACGCCGCGCCCGGCCTCGCCGAGGCCATGACCGCCGAGATGGCCTTCTGGGTCCGCGAGGTGGACGTCGACGGCTTCCGCTGCGACGTCGCCGGGATGGTGCCGGAGACGTTCTGGACGCCCGCGATCGCGCACCTCCGCGCGCTCAAGCCCGGCCTGTTCCTGCTCGCCGAGGCCAGCGACGCGTGGCTCGGCCGCGCCGGCTTCGACGCCTCGTACGCCTGGGAGCCCTACAACGGCCTCAAGACGGCGTGGGAGACCGGCGACGCCGCTCCGTTCCTCGCCGCCGCTCTCGCCGAGCAGGCCGCCCCGCCGACCGCCGCGCCAATGCACTTCATCACCAACCACGACGAGACCTCGTGGGACACCGCCGCGGTCGACCTCTGGGGCGGGCCGGACGGGATGCGCGCCGCGATGGCGGCGGCGTACGGCCTCGGCGGGAGCCTGCTGATCTACAACGGACAGGAGGCCGCCGCCCCGCAGCGGATGAACCTGTTCGAGGACGAGACGATCGACTGGACCGGCCCCGACCTCCGCCCGGACATCGCGCGCTGGGCCGCGCTTCGCGCCGCACACCCGGCCCTCGTCGCCGGCCGCACCGAGGCGCTCGGCGTCGACGGGGCGATCGCGTACAGCCGGACGCTCGGCGACTCGCGCGTCGTCGTCGTGGTCAACCCGTCGCGCGAGGCGCACACGGTCATGCTCCCCGCCGCCGCGGACGGGCTCGTGGACGGGTTCGGGCACGGGCCGGCGACACGGACGGTCGCGCTCGGCTCCTACGGGTTCCGCGTGTTCGTCCCGACCGCGCCGACCACGCGCTGAGCCAGGACGATCCGCCACGTCACGCGGTACGTGCGGATGCCCCCGAGCGGCGTCGAGACGATGGACGTCGTCTCGACGGCTCCGGGGACGAGCCCGCCGGGGCCGTTCTGGAGGCGCACGTCCGCGCGCGTCGCCTCGTCGTAGATCGCGGACCGGCTCGACCGCGCGACGGTCATCCGGAGCACGTCGCCCGAGGCCGTGTCCACCGTCGCCACGACGCGCTGCACAGCCTGCTCGGTGTCCGCCTCGTGCACCACCTCGACGCCGCGAATGGACCCGCGCGGCGGACCCACTCGGACGGCGTACTGGTCGCGCGTCGCCGGGGCGAGGTAGGCCGGCGTGTCGGGAAGGACGGATGGGATGGGGTCGCGGAGCCTCAGCCGGGCCGGGTCCAGCCCGGCCGTGTCAGCGAGCGTCCCCGTCGCCTGCGTCCCGAGGCGGACGTCGGCCGCGCCAGGCGCGTGCCGGACGGTCCGCTCGAAGCGCCCGAGCGGGCGGCTGGACTCGTCGAGTTCCTCCACGACCACGCGGGCATCGTGCGCGACGCCGCCGAGGCGCTCGAACGCGGCGGCGACCGCGCCGGGGCCGAGGAGCGCCGCGAGCGCGGCCGGCGACCCGGCGACAGAGCCGGACACCGGTGCTGGCGCTGGCCCCTCGGCGGGCGACGCACATGCGGCGACAGACATCAGGGAGACGACGGCGAGCAGGCGCACAGGCGACGGGAAAGCGGACGGGCTGTACCCGCCCCGGCGGATGCGGTTGCAGCCCGTCACGCGGAGGCTGCACCGCGGAGCGCACCGCCGAGAACTCGGACGGTCTTGTCCGGCCGGTGCAGCACGTCGTCGTTCGAGATCGCGCCGCCGAGCGCTCGGCCCAGAAGCGACGCGCCCCTCGTCCGGCGTGCGGGCGAGGGGCGCTCGGCGGGACGCTGCGGCGACCGCCGGGATCGGCGTCAGCCGCGCTCGGCGATGGGCGTAATCGTGCGCCCGCGCTCGCCGACGTACTCCGACGAGGGCCTGATGAGCGCGTTGTCGGCGTACTGCTCCAGCAGGTGCGCCGTCCAGCCCGTGATGCGGCTCACGGCGAAGATCGGCGTGTAGAGGTCCGTCTCGATGCCGAGCAGGTGGAAGACGGACGCCGAGAAGAAGTCCACGTTCGGGTTGAGATTCTTCTGCTCCTTCGCCGCGTCCATGATGGCGACCGACATGTCGTACCACTTCATGTCGCCCTTCTCCTGCGAGAGGTCCTCGAGCAGGTCCCGCAGGATGGCCGCGCGCGGGTCGAGCGTGCGGTAGACGCGGTGGCCGAGGCCCATCACCTTCTCCTTGGCCGCGAACTTGCGACGGACGTACGCGCCGGTGTCCTCGCCCGAGGCGTCGATCTCGAGGAGCATCCGCATCACCTCGATGTTGGCCCCGCCGTGAAGCGGCCCCTTCAGCGCGCCGATGGCCCCGGTGATGGCCGAGTACATGTCGGCCAGCGTCGAGCCGATGACGCGCGCGGCGAACGTGGACGCGTTGAGGTCGTGCTCGGCCTGGAGCACGAGCGCGGCGTCGAAGATGCGCTCGGCGCTCGGCCCCGGTGCTTCGCCGTTGAGCATGTACAGGAACTCGGACGCCGTCGAGCCCTCGCCCCGCGGCGCGATGGGGTCTTTGCCCTTGCGGATGCGGTCGAAGGCGGCGAGCAGGGTCGGCATCTTGGCCGTCAGGCGGACCGCGATGCGGTAGTTCGCCTCGGGCGTCATCGCGTCGGCCTCGTCGTCGTAGGCGGCCATCATCGAGACGGCCGTGCGGAGGGCCGCCATCGGGTTGGCGTCGTCGGGCGTGTGGTGCCGGAGGTGGTCGATGACCTCGGGGCGGAGCGCGCGCTCGGCGCGGAGCTGCGCGTGGAGCGCGTCCAGCTGCGCCTGGGTCGGCAGGTCGCCGTGCCAGAGGAGGTACGCGACCTCCTCGAAGGACGCGTTGCGGGCGAGGTCGTCGATCTCGTAGCCGCGATAGAGGAGCTCGCCGGCCTGCCCGTCGATGTAGCAGATCGAGGTGTCGAGCGCGATGACGCCTGCGAGTCCGCGCGTGCGGGCAGGGGCGTCGGGAGTGGACGTGTCAGCCATCGGTCAGGAAAGGAGGAAGGCGAGCGGGAGAGCGTCGGCTCGGCGGGCGGGGCGCGCCGTCGTGAAGAGGCGAACGAGGAGAGCCGGGCGATGTTCGCTCGGAACGGGGCTCCGCGGACGCCGCCGGCCCGACTTGCCCGAGAGTTCAGAATGGCGCACGCCGCGACGGGCGGAAGCGGTTCCGGCGGCAGAGCGTGTGCCGGTCCACCGCCGCGGCGCGGCACGGTCTGTGCAGCCTTGGTTTCTCTCCGGTTCTGCACGCCGCGGCACACCTGCCTGCACCCGCGCGTCGGTACCTTTCTTCCAGTGCAGACGACGGAGTCCGGCCGAACCTGTCGGCCCGCCCCGAGGGCCATCTCTGAGGCCTCGTCCGCACCCCGCGCGCCCCACGGCGCGCCCGCAGCCTGCCCCGGCACCGTGCCGGCGCTGCCCCATGTCCCTTCTGTTGTCCCTTTTCCGCGCGATCGCCCTCTGGGCAGCGCCCCGGCCTCTCCGGCCGGCGGTGCGCCCCGACGTGTGCGCCGCGCCTGTCGCCGCCTCGGCCCGCTCGTCTCAGAGACGACGCGCCCCGAGCGCCTCGGCCCGCCGCTCCGGCGGGCTGGACCCGGCCGCGAGCCGGCGACTCCCCCCCTACCCTCTTGAAGAAGCAAATCGTCATCAATGCGAGCAAGGACCGCTCGCGAATCGCCATCGTGGAGGACGGAGAGCTCGTCGAGCTCTACGTCGAGAACCCGGATAACGTCCGCACCATCGGCAACATCTACCTCGGCAAGGTCGAGAAGGTGATGCCCACGCTCCGCGCCGCGTTCGTGGACGTCGGCGAGAAGCAGGACGCGTTCCTGCACTTCTCGGACCTCACGGACAACTTCCCGCAGCTGCTCGCCATGGCCGGCGAGGACGTGCCGGGGCTCGACGAGCCCGTCCTCTCGCTCGCCCCGCAGAAGCGGATCGCGGACGACGACTCGGAGCCCGATGTCGAGGAGTCGCTCGAAGTGGCTCCGGCCTCCGAAGAGGAGCCCTCGCGGAGCCGCTCGACGCGGAGCCGCCGCTCGCGCGGCCGCGGTGGCCGCGGCCGCTCCGGCGAGAGCCGAGGCGCCTCCGAGGAGGACGAGCAGGAGGAGGCCGGCGAGGAGAGCCCGAAGTCGAGCCGCGGCGTCTTCGTCCTCGACCTGACGAGCAAGCCCAAGCCCCGCGCCTCGGCCCCCCCCCGGCCGGCCGCGCCCGTCGCCGCGCCCGTCGCCGAAGCCGCCGACGAGGCGGTTGTAGCGCCCGCATCCATGCTCTCCGACCCGGCCGAAACGCCCGTCGCCGAGGAGAGCGCACGGCCCGCACGCCGCGCACCGCGGGCGGCGCGCCCCGCCGAGCCGGAGGCCGAGGCTCCCGTCGAGTCCGCAGAGACACCGGTCGATGAGGCCGTGCCCGCGCCCAAGCCCCGCCGCTCGCGTGCCAAGAAGAAGGTCGAGGAGGCCGACGCCGGCCCGGCGACGGACACCCTGGATCCTGCCTCCGCTGAGGCTCACCAGGCCGACGCGCCCGCGAACGACGCGCCAGAGCCCGTCGCCGAGGCACCCGCACAGCAGCCGGATGCAGGCAGCGCGGCGCGCCCGCGGCGCGTCCCTCGCAACCGCGCGGCGGTGAAGCCCGTCGCCGAGCCCGCCGGGCCGCCGGCCGACGCCCCCGACGACCGCGTCGACACCGGCCGCGCCAGCCGCGACGCCGACGCCGGGACGACGCCGGACGCTCTTACCGCTCCCGACGCCGACGCCCGGACGGACGACGGCACGGACCCCAGTACCGCCGACGAGCCGCGTGGCCGCCGCAGCCGCGGTCGCGGCGGGCGCGGACGCACGGCAGACGACGCGCCCGGGGCGACCGACGCACCGACAGAGGCCATAACCGACGAGCCGCTCGACGATGCCCCTCGCGGACGTCGCCGCACACGCGGCGGCGACGAGACGACGGCCAGTCCCGAGGCGACGGAGAAGCCGGTCGCCGATGCGCCGACGCCCGCGGCCACTGAGGCGCCGCGCCGCCCGCGCGGCCTCGCCACGATCGACCTCTCGTCGCCCGCACGCCCGCGCCCCGCCGCCCCGGCCACACCGGCAGACTCGGACAACGACGCCGCGTCCCGCTCAGGCGAGGAGGACGAGCGCCCGCGCAGCCGCCGCCCCACGCGCAGCCGCTCGGACGACGCCTCGGCGGACGAGCCGACACCCCGCGAAACTCCGGCCCCGCGCGAAACCGCGGCCGACAGGAGCGAGGACGCCCCGGAGCGCTCGCGCCGAGGCCGCGGGCCTCGCACCGAAACGACTGACGACGCGGCGGCCGATACGGCGGAGCCCAAGAGCGACGGCGCAGGCCGCCGTGACGCGACACGACGCGACGGCTCCGGGCGGGACGCCTCGCGCCGCGAAAGCCCCGGCCGCGACGGGTCGCGCCCTGCCCCGGCCGCAGGATCGGGGTCCCCCGCACCGCGCGACCCCGGCCGCCGACGCGTCCCGATCCCCCCCAACGAGCAGCTCCTGCGCCGCGACGGACACGTGATCGTCAAGATCACCAAGGAGCCCATCTCGGCGAAGGGCAGCCGCGTGTCGACCGACATCTCGCTCGCCGGACGCTTTCTCGTGCTCGTCCCCGCGGCCGACTACGTCGCCGTGTCCAAGAAGATCGAGTCGGCCAAGGAGCGTCGCCGGCTGCGGACGCTCGCGCAGTCGCTCAAGCCCGACAACTGCGGCGTCATCGTCCGCACCGTCGCCGAGGGCCGCGACGCGAAGAGCCTCGACACGGACCTCCGGCTGCTCATCGACAAGTGGCGCTCCATCGAGGCCAAGCTCGACGGAGGCAAGGCCAAGGCCCCCGTCCTGCTCTATGAGGACGTCAACATGGTCTCGTCGATCGTCCGCGACCTCTTCTCCGAGGACTTCGACCGCATCCTCGTCGATGACCCGAAGGTGTTCAAGAACGTCCAGGCCTACGTCCGCGCCGTCGCGCCGGACATGGCGGACAAGGTCGAGTTCCACACGGGCTCCGCGCCCGTCTACCGCTCGGTCGGCATCGAGAAGCAGGTCGAGGAGGCCTTCTCGAAGCGCGTCAACATGAAGGGCGGCGGCTACCTCTTCATCGAGACGACCGAGGCGATGCACGTCGTCGACGTCAACTCGGGCCGCGCCGGGCGCGGCAAGAGCCAGAAGGAGAACCTCATCGCGGTCAACCTCGAGGCCGCCCGCGAGGTCGCCAAGCAGCTCCGCCTGCGCGACCTCGGCGGCATCATCGTGGTCGACTTTATCGACCTGCGCCTCGAGTCGGACCGCCGCAAGATCACGAACGCGCTCAAGGACGCCTTCGAGCGCGACCGCGCCGTGACGAAGCTGCTTCCGATGTCGGACTTCGGGCTCGTCCAGATCACGCGCCAGCGCCTCCGCCCGTCGATCACGACGCAGGACGACGACGAGGACACGGGCTCGGCCGACCCCGCCGACCGCGCCGCGCGCGCCGGGGCCGGCGAGATCGCCCAGTCGGGCCGCCCCTCCCGCGACGCCGACCACGGCCGCGGCCTCGACGCAGGTCCGGGTTCACCCGGCGGCCCGGCCGACGACAGCCTGCCCCGCGATGGCGGCGAGCGCTCGTCCCGCCGCGGCGACCGCCCGGAGCGGACGCGCGACGACCGCGCCCCGCGCGAGGACCGGACCCGCGACGAGCGGGCCCCGCGCGCCGAGCGCCCCGCCGCCGCCGCCGAGGCGGCGACGCCCGAGGCGCTCACCGCCCACCTCCGCGCCTGGCTCGACG